>VFKL01000110.1 GCA_009885535.1 Chitinophagaceae bacterium
CCCCTCTCCTAAAGGCAGAGGGGAGCAATATCTAATCACCAAAAATCCATCAAGGCTGAATCAGTTTAAATGCATTGGGTAAAATCTTTATTTCAATAATGCTATTGGTTTCTACTGGTTCACCATCGATATGAAGTGGCGCCAATCCACGATTCTGTATTTTTATTTGATTGGTTTGAAAATAATAAACGCTTTTGTTTTTTTCAAAAACTTGCGGGAAAGTTTGATTTTTTCCAAACACAATTTGTCTAAAAATTGAAAAACCAGTTTGAATTTTATTTTGTTTTTTAATGATCACAACATCAAGCAAACCATCATTCAGTCTGGCTTTTGGCGCAATGGTTACATAATTTCCAAATTGATTGCTATTGGCGATGCTGATGAAAAATGCGTCGGTATTAAACGTGTTATTATTCACTTCTACTTTGAAGGAATAAAATTTCGAACAGAAAAATTGGCGCAACGTTATTTTGATATAAGTAAATAAACCTCGTTTTTTTTGATTGAAAAATTCATGTGCCACTTGAGCATCAAAGCCAAGTCCACAAAGCATACAACCAAATGTATTGTTTACTAAAAAAGCATCTATAGCACTGGCTTTACCATCAAAAACTACATCTAAAGCTTTTAAAATATTAAAAGGAATTTTTGCTGCAAATGCTAATCCGTTTCCCGAACCCATGGGTATAATCCCAATATTTACATTCGTACCAATTAAAGTAGATGCAACATGATTGATGCTCCCATCGCCACCACAAATAATCACATCAGTTATATTTTCTCGTGATATTTTTTCTATTAAAAATTCATATTTTCCTTCAATAGAAGTGGGTTTAATTTGAAAGGGAATATTTCTTCGGGTGGTTTCTGTAGTAATGATTTCAGACAAACGATTTTTATTTCTGGTTCCTGAAATGGGATTAATCAAAAACAACAGTTTTCTATCCATTATTTAATTTTTAAACCGTCAAACTAAAAATAATTTCAATAACATGAACTGATTTACTCTATTTTATCAACAACCCTAGTCATGTTCCGCAGGCAAAAGGATTCTTCGTATAGCGGATGTAATCTTGTTTTGAAATGATACTCAATTCTATTTTTCAATTCAGTATCTGTTTTCACAAAAAAGCTGGTAAAATTTTCTGCCAATGGTAAAAAAGAAATTTGTTCATTTTGGTAAGAAACATCGGCAAAAAAAACACGGTTTTCTAAAATCACATTTGCAATTTGTTTGTTGTTAATAACGCTCATAAACATCGTTGCATATATGGTGTCTTCTATATTTTGCTTATAGATTGAGCTTTCGAATTTACCTGTAATTTGTAGTGCATAATTAAAATCGTCTGCTTTGGAGATATTTAATTTTACGGCTTTTGTATTGCCATTGATCTCATCAATTAATTTTCCTTTCCAAGTGCCAAGATAGCTGTAATTCACTTCCACTTGTGGCGTTTTTTCAATGGGGAATGATGTGTGATAGGGACAGCCACATAGCAAA
This sequence comes from Chitinophagaceae bacterium, assembly GCA_009885535.1. Classification (GTDB taxonomy): domain Bacteria; phylum Bacteroidota; class Bacteroidia; order Chitinophagales; family Chitinophagaceae; genus Ferruginibacter. The sequence continues at coordinate 1,502 of VFKL01000110.1, forward strand.
ATTATTGTGCTAATGGCTGTACAAAAACTAATGAGTACAGTGAATGTTTGTTTAGGTTTGTTTTCGGGTAAATACATTCATTGTAAAATTGGGTATTCTTTTTCAAATTACCAATTTTATAATACGATCATTAGGTTAAGCTATAATACAGGCTTATTTAATGTATTCCAAAGGATATCTTTCAAGTTGGGTAATTGATAACCCGTTACTGATGATATGAAAATATGGGGTATGTTTTTTGGTAATTCTGCGGCGATAGCTTCTTTTAATTCATCATCGAGCATATCCGATTTTGAAATGGCGATTACAAAATCTTTTTGAAGCATTTCTGGATTATATTTTTCGAGTTCTAATCGAAGTATTTCAAATTCTTTACGGTGATCTTTACTATCTGCAGGAATTAAAAAAAGCAAAACGGAATTACGTTCGATATGTCTTAGAAAGCGATGTCCTAAGCCTTTTCCTTCAGCGGCACCTTCAATAATTCCGGGTAAATCGGCAATACAAAAGCTTCGAGAATCGCGGTATTCCACCATGCCCAATTGAGGCACCAAAGTGGTGAATGCATAATCTGCAATTTTGGGTTTTGCTGCGGTGATACATGAAAGCAACGTTGATTTTCCAGCATTGGGGAAACCCACCAAACCCACGTCTGCCAATACTTTTAGTTCTAAAACCCTTATGCCTTCAACCCCTTCTTCACCAGGCTGAGCATATTCGGGCGCTTGGTTGGTAGCACTTTTAAAGTTTGAGTTTCCCAATCCACCTCTGCCACCTTTCATCAAAATTATTTCCTGACCATCTTCTAAAATTTCGGCTTCAATAACATCAGAATCTTCAGATTTTGCGATGGTTCCAAGTGGCACTTCGATGATGATGTCTTTTCCGGTTTTGCCTGAACAGTTATTGCCAGCGCCATTTCCACCATCATCTGCCAATACATTTTTAAAATAACGCAAATGAAGCAAGGTCCATAATTGAGCGTTGCCTTTCAAAATAATGTGCGCGCCTCTTCCTCCATCTCCACCATCCGGACCACCCATTGCGGTTAATTTATTCCGCATAAAATGTTTACTTCCAGCACCACCATGCCCACTTTTACAAAATATATTAATCTGGTCTACAAAATTTGATTTTTCCATCGTGGTAAAGGTAACTAAAGGAAAAGGGGTTAAAGCAAAAATTTAATAATTATTGTTTGGCGGTTGGTGTTTGAGTTCAATAGGTTCAATAGGTTCAATAGGTTCAATGGGTTCAATAGGTTGGAAGCCAATTCCACGTATTAGCTTCCACGTTTTTTAAAAACCTTTGTGACTTTGTGTGCCTTCGTGTTAAAACCTTCGCGCCTTCGTGTCAAGAAATAATTCTCGAAGAGAATCAAAACGTCAAGCTCAAACTGAATGGAAAAGCTATTCAGTATCCAGTATCTCGAATTAAGTAACGCTCAAAAACTTCTAAAATGGAACATTAATTCAACGCCAAACGCCAAACACCAAACACCAAATAAATAATGCTGAATACTTGATGCTGGATTCGGGAAAGTGGCTTTAAATTATCGAACAGCTTTGTTTGCACAACAACTGCTGGCAAATGCTTCAGGCTTTGCTTTGAATGCGAAGCCCATTCCTAAAATATATCCCATAGCTTCCTTTAAAGCTTCATTGCTTTTGAATTGTGGACTGGTATTGATGTCGGCATGTACTTCCATCTCAATATGATATTCGGTGAAAAGACTACACAAATCATAAGCTACTTCGATACTTTTGGCTACTTCAACGAGCATTCTTTCTTTGATGCTGTATTGACGAAATGATGTATCATTTTGAATGAACATAAAACCTCCAGATCCCTCACGTACAAAAACGACAACTGTAGCAAATTCGGTTTCCTTTCCTTTTACTTGGCTATCCGAACCTATGCATACTTTTAATTTATTTCCAAGGCGAGATTCTCTTTTAATGGCTTGCTCCACAGAATCTTTGATGGTGTCTTGTAAATAATCTCCATTGAATTTTCTCCAAAGCATGATATGAAATTTATTAAATGTAATGAGAAAATGATGTCATTTGCAGACGTTACAATTTCTTAATAAACCAAATGTGAATTTGTGGAAAACTTTGTGAAAAAATCATAAACTTTTCTTGTTCTACATAGGTACGGAGAAAAAATGAACATAATGCGGATTCTTTTCAACACCAAACACCAAACATCAAACACCAAACGAAATTCACATAACGAAGCTAATCATACAAATTAAACGAACCACTATCTAGTATCTCCTCAAATTTTTCTTCTTATCTTGTAACCATTATTCCAAAAAAATCACACATGAAAAAAAGTATCTCTTTTCTATTTTTATTTTCAATTATCATTACTACTAACGCTCAAAAAAAAGAATTAACCAACGAGCAATATTTCAAAGGCAATTTCAAAGGAATTATAAACAGCATGCCTTCAAGTTTTAATTGGATTGATGATGCGCATTTTACTTATAGCAAAGACGGAAAGAAATGGCTATTTGATGCAAAAAATAATACAGAAAGAGAAGCCACAGATGCAGATAAAGTGGTGGAATCCAAAAAACTCCCTACTGCATTTTCAAAAGGAAATGATTTATTTATTAAAATAGACAACACAGAAATTCAGTTGACCAACGACTCAGCAAAAGAGATAAATCCAACGATGAGTCCGGACAATAATTATGTAGCCTATACGAAGTTGAATGATTTATATACCGTAAATATTGCTACCAAAAAAGAAACCCGTATCACTAACGATGGCAGTGATGTTATTTTAAATGGATATGCCAGTTGGGTGTACATGGAAGAGATTTTAGGTCGTGCTTCTCAGTATCGTGCGTTTTGGTGGAGCCCGGATAGCAAGCAAATTGCATTCTTTAGATCCAATGATTCTAATGTTCCTGAATATGTAATTACCGATGCACCGGGGCAGCATGGTGTAATTGATAAAACAAGATATCCAAAAGTAGGCGACCCAAATCCCGAAGTAAAAGTTGGTATGGTATCATCAAATGGTGGTGATATTGTATGGGCTGATTTCAATGAAAAAAATGATCAATATTTTGGATTGCCTTATTGGAAACCAGATGGTAAAACATTACTAGTACAATGGATGAATCGCTTACAAAACGAGCTGAATATTTATGAAGTAAATCCAATGACAGGTAAGAAAACTGAATTTTTAAAAGAGACACAAAAAACCTGGATAAACTTGGATGATGAAGGGAATAGAATTACTTTTTTACAAAATGGAAAAGGGTTTATTTACATGAGCGATCAATCCGGATTCGAGCATCTTTATTTTTATGACATGGCAGGAAAGCTAGTGAATGCTTTCACTTCAGGCAAATTCACCGTTACTGAAATTAATTTTATAGACGAGTCAAACAATGTTATTTATTTCACAGCACGTAAAGAAAATTCTGCACATAAAGATTTTTACAAAGTAAATATGGACGGCAAGAAATTGCAACGTTTAACCTTTGGAGATTATAATCATGTGGCAATTAATCTATCACCAAATGCGGGTTATTTTATCACTTCTTACAACAATGTATCCACGCCAACAAAAATGACTTTGGTCAGCAATAAAGGGAAAATTGTAAAAGATTTTTTTGATTCAAAAGGAAATGATTTTGACAATACAGCTTTAGCTAAAACAGAATTAATTCGAGTAACGAGCGATGATAGTTTGTACAGTCTTCCAATGAAAATAACATGGCCGGTGAATATGATTCCTGGAAAAAAATATCCTGTTTTAATTTCAATTTATGGTGGACCAAATGCAGGCACTGTAATGGATACATGGACTTTAAACGGACCTCAACAATGGTACGCAAAAGAAGGTTTGATACAAGTAGCGATGGATCACAGGGCGAGTGGACATTTTGGAAAAGAAGGGGTGAATTATATGTACCACAATTTGGGCTATTGGGAAACGAAGGATTATAGTACAATGGTAAAATGGTTGATAGCTAACGGTCAAGCAGACCCGACGAAAGTATGCATCACAGGATTTAGTTATGGTGGATATTTATCTAGTTATGCTTTAACATATGGATCTGATGTATTCACACATGGCATGGCGGGCGGTAGTGTAATAGATTGGACACTTTACGATTCACATTACACCGAAAGATTCATGGGTACACCGGCGAATAATGCTGCAGGTTATAAATCAAGTTCGGTACTTACGCATGCCGACAAATACAAAGGCATGTTGCAAATTGTGCATGGCATTGCAGATGAAAATGTGCATCTACAAAATAGCATACAACTCACCAGTAAACTTCAAGACCTTAAAAAAGATTTTGAATTCATGACGTATAGCACTGGTCGCCATGGTTGGGGAGGAAACAAAGGAGCACATTTTCAAAATTTAAAAACGAAATTTATCTATAAAAATTTGTTGGAAAAAGCGGTTCCAAAAGAGATGTTGAAATAGGGGTAAGGTTTGGATGGTTTTAATCGAAATTTAAAAGTAAAAAATGAAAAATGAAATTGTTAATTTTTGGTTTTTACTTTAATCTTAGAACATAAAAACTAAATTGAATTATAAATTAGTCGTGAATTATCTAGTATAATGCCGATGTGGTAGCTGTTTGGGACAAATGAAATTGGACCATTACAGAAATCCAATCGGTATAATCATGTAAAACTTCAAAAATTATTCCAACGTTGTTGTTGAAATACACATTATTCTTTCTTTACTCAAATCCGTTTTGGTTTAAAAATCAACTTAAAGAAGGGAAATGCGTGTGCTTGCTAATTTCAATAAAAGGTTGTTTTACTACATCTAATAAAATCTCCTTTTCTTGATTAGAAACAATTAACTCATTAACTGTTTGAGGAAAAGAAATAGTTACAAGTAAGAATGCTGAAAAAGTGAAGAGGAAATTATATAATGGCAATCGTATTATTCACATTAATGCTTTTTCTTGTTTAAAAATAATATAGGATTAGGTATTTTATTCTCAAATAAAGATATGTGTTTGTTTTGTACTAATAAAATTAGTAATTTAGCACTAAAATTATTAGTTTATGGAAGATTTATTTTACGGTATTGATGCTATAAGTTTTGGAAAACGCTTTACTTGTAATGATGATTGTTATGAATATTTGTATTCAATTAAATGGACTAAAGGATATTCATGTATACGATGTGGATGTACAGAAGATGTTAAAGGTAGGACACATTTTCATAAAAGGTGTAAGCGTTGCAGCTATGATGAAAGTGTAACC
>VFKL01000070.1 GCA_009885535.1 Chitinophagaceae bacterium
ATTAATATTTTTGGTGGTATTGTTCGTTGTGACCGTGTGGCACAAGGTGTAATTGATGCTTACCAAAGCATTGGCAATATTGAAATTCCAATTATCGTAAGATTACAAGGAACGAATGCGGATGTTGCTAAAAAATTAATTGACGAAAGTGGATTAAAAGTACAAAGTGCGATATTATTGAGCGAAGCAGCAAGTTTGGTAAATCAAGCAGTGGCTTAATAATTGATCTATTAAATAATTAAAAGGGTTGACGATTAAAACGTCAGCCCTTTTTTTATTAAGAATGAATTAATTTATACATCAAATTTGTATAAACAAAAAATAAGTTTATTTACTCAACATAAACTTCAAAAAAATGTACATTTGAAAATAAATTTTTTCGCAATAAATGAAAGCAAAATACATCAATCCTTTTACCGACTTTGGCTTTAAGAAAATTTTTGGAGAAGAGGCAAGTAAGCCACTTTTGATTGATTTCTTAAATGCGCTTTTGCCACTACCCAACAAAATTGTTGATTTGTCTTTTAAAAATACAGAACAGCTTGGGAAACTTGATATAGAAAGAAAAGCTGTTTATGATATTTATTGCGAAAATGAAATAGGCGAAAAATTCATTGTGGAATTACAAAAAGCCAAACAGAATTATTTTAAAGAACGTACTATATACTATTCAACTTTTCCAATTCGGGAGCAAGCAGAAAAAGGAAAATGGGATTATAATTTAAAGGCCGTTTATTGTGTTGGAATTTTGGATTTTACTTTTGATGATTATGAAACCGAACCAGAAAAAGGGGAAGTTGTACATACCATAAGACTTAAAAACCAAAACGGCAAGACCTTCTATGAAAAGCTCACTTATATTTATCTCGAAATGCCAAACTTCAAAAAGTTGGAAAATGAATTAAGTACAAGATTAGATAAGTGGTTATTCTTTATTAAAAACCTAGAAGATTTTCAAGATATCCCAACTATTTTCACTGAAGAAATATTTAATCAGGCTTTTGAAAAAGCGGAATTAGCCAACTATAATCAAGTAGAATTGGACAATTATGAAAACAGTTTGAAAGTATACAGAGATTTGAATGGCGTTATTGATACTGCATATGAAGAAGGGTTAATTGATGGAAAAAAAGCAATTGCAAAATCACTTAAAATAAATGGTTATTCAATGCTCGAAATTGCTAAAGTAACCGGGCTAACTGAAGGCGAGATTAATGAAATATAAAATGGTCATTTGATATGACATCCGAATAAAAGTAAAAATTCATAGCAAGTGAATCAGCTATTTTTACTTTTTAAATTTGACTTTTAACTTAAACATTATCTCATGCAATACAGAAACGCAACAATTGAGGACCTTCCGACAATAGTAGCTATTTATAATTCTACTGTTCAAAGCAGAATGGTTACAGCTGACACGGAGCTGGTTTCCGTTTCAGATAAGAAAAATTGGTTTAACAAGCATCACAAGAACAGACCTTTATGGGTAGTTGAAAATGAAAATAATGTCATGATTGGATGGATTAGTTTTCAAGATTTTTATGGCCGACCTGCATATAACGGAACTGCAGAAATCAGCATTTATATACATGAGGATTTTAGAAAAAAAGGTTGTGGTAAAAAAATGTTGCAATATGTTATTTCAAAAGCAGAAAGCCTTGAAATCCATACCTTGCTTGGATTTGTTTTTGAACATAATACAAACAGCATTAAAATGTGTGAATCACTAGGTTTTGAAACATGGGGCAATTTGAAAGACATTGCCATTATGGATAATAACCAATACTCTCTTAAAATTTTAGGTCTTAAAATTAATTAATAATCCGATTGCGTTTTTGGTGTTGGCTTTTGTTTTGGTTTTGATTTATTAGAATCCGAAGGTGTTTTAGGGATTTGTTTATCATCAATCATTTCATCCTTTTGTTCCTCTACAAAGAAGTCATCGCTATTTTCATTTCCAGATTCTTGGTTTAAACTATCTCCGCTTGTAGCAATATTTGCAAAATTAGATTCCGCATAAATTGGATCATTTTTTAATTCAAGAGGTTGTTCAAATTCTGTAATTTTCCCATAGTTCAATTTTTTATCGGCGTATACACTACGCATAAAAATACCCCATTTTGGTGCAGCCATTTCAGCACCACCACTGTTATTGGAATAAATAGGAATAAATGGATCTTCGCATCCTACCCAAGTACCAGCAAGCAATTCGGGTGTATAACCCATAAACCATCCATCTGTATTACCGTTTGTTGTACCTGTTTTTCCAGCAGTTTGTACCGGTATATTATAACTTTGAATTCTTCTAGCCGTACCAAATTCTATTACTCCTTGCATCATTTTAACCATCGAATATGCATCTGCCTCACTGATTATTTCTTTACTTTGTGAAACCGGAAATTCTTTTAATAAATTACCATCTTTATCTTCAATTCGGGTTAAATATACCGGCGGTGTATTATAACCTTTATTAGGAAACATGGTGTATGCCTGCAACATTTGTAACATCGGAATTTCAGCTGCACCAAGCGCTATTGATGGATAGTTGGGCAATTTTGCTGTTATGCCACATTGTTTTGCAAATTCAATTGTTCTTCTTACGCCAATCGTTCCCATCAAATGCCAAGCTGCACCATTTAAAGATTTAGCCAAACAATAAGCCATTGTACCCCCACCTGTACTGATTGTTTTACCACCTAATGTTAATGGACCACCTGGAATATACGTTTGTGGTGTGTAACCAGCATCTGTAACAGCAAGCGTGTATAACAATGGTTTAAATGTTGACCCCACTTGGCGATTTGCTGAAACATGATCATACTTAAACCATTTGTAATCAATACCACCAACCCAAGCTTTTATTTCTCCTGTTCGAGGATCCATAGCAGCAAATGACGTTTGTAATAATTGTTTATGGTACTTTATTGAATCAAATGGTGTCATCACGGTATCTATCTCATGATTTTTATTCCCCCACCATGAAAATATTTTCATTTTTACAGGCACTAAAAATGATTTTCTAATTTCACTACTATCTATTCCTTCTTCTTCCATATTTTTCCATCTTTCTGTAAATTTCATAGCAGCTACTATTACATTGTCATGGCCTTTCCATAATTTATCTCCTCTATATTTAAAATAAGCATTCAATTTTTGTTGCAATATTGGCATGTGCTCTTCTACAGCTTTCTCCGCATATTTCTGCATTCTTGAATCAATTGTTGTATAAATTTTCAACCCATCTCGATATAAATTATATGGTTCATCCGTTTTTGGATTCTTATTATTTTTACACCAATCCTTTAACACGTTTACCAATACAGACCGATAATAGGGAGCTATTCCAATATTTTCATCAATTTTTTTATAATTGGTTATTAATGGTTTTCTCTTTAATTTATCCGCTTCCGACTGCGTAAGATATGGCGTATTCGACAATGCCATCTGATTGATAACAATGTTTCTTCTTTCTAATGATGATTTTGCGTGCCTGATTGGCTCGTAAATGTAACCCTTCAACATACCAATTAAAACGGCAGCTTCTTCAATTTTTAAATCTTTGGGCTCTTTTTGAAAATAGGTTTTTGATGCGTTTCTGATACCATAAACATTTCCCCACGGAGCATGGTTTAAATACAATGTTATAATTTCCTCTTTTGTAAAATTTCGTTCCAATTTTACCGCTACAATCCATTCTTTAATTTTTTGCATGCCCCTTACAAACGGATTTCCTTTTCCTTGACCTAGCATCATTTTTGCCAATTGTTGAGTTAGTGTACTGCCGCCTCCTTGTCTTCCTAATGATATGAAAGCACGCGCCAATGCCTTCGCATCTATACCTGAATGATCATAAAAACGTTCGTCCTCAGTAGCAATTAAAGCATGAACAACATTGGGTGAAATATCACTGTATTTTACTTCACTCCTATTTTCTGCATAATATTTTCCCATCAATATTCCATCTGCACTTATGATTTCACTCGCCAAATCTGCCTCAGGATTTTCAAGCTGTTGTATGGATGGCATTTTACCAAATAAGCCAAAATTAGCACCCACAAAAATCAAAATCAACAATAAAAATCCCCCGAAGAATACACGCCACAATATTAAAACTGATTTTTTCATACACAAAGATTCAAAATTTGAATTCTCTTTATTTTTTAAAATTTACCTGGATATTGGTTATTCAATAATTTCTTGTACGTTTCTAAATCTTTATTCGTTTTCAATTTATTTAGATTGTCTTCATGAATTATGATAAACGTGTACTTCGAAGCTGTCAACCATGAAATTTGTGTAGGTGCTGCTTTTTTTATTTTATCAAGATAGCTTACAGCATCTTCGGCATTTTCAAAAGTTGAAAAAACCAGTAAATTATTTTTCGTATCTAATATATCTTTTACAATTTTTTTAGTGCTATAATTATTGGATGAATTAAACCGCTGAAATGCTACTCTGGCTTCATTTATGTAAACCGGATCTACTTCTTTTAAAATCATTACCACAAAATGCGCTTTATCAGGCTGCCATTTATATACCCCTTCAAAAGTACCTGGCAACATTTGTATGGAAGAATCTTTCATCTTCACCATTGATTTAATTCCAGTTATTTTGGGCTCTGATTTTTTAGACCCATCAACTGCTTTACGTTCTATATTCTGATCTGATGGAATCAATATTTTATCATCTTCCTCTACCCTTGTGATTTCTAGTTTATTTAAATAAGATTCGATTTCTTTTCTACGGGTTAATACATCAATCAAAGCCTTTGCCTTCTCTGCTAATGGTGTCTCCGGATGCAATTCAATTAATGTATTTAATTTGATAACAGCCTCACTGTCATAACCACATTTTACGTAGTACATCGACTCAATAAACAACAACTGTGGGGTCCAATATTGCTTCCCATAAACACTATCTGCAGTCTTTTTCAACTCGAACGCTTTATCGTATTTCTCTTGAAAAAATAAATTATAAATGTTCTCGTATTTTTTCGAAACGGCTGGATTGTTTTTTTCAGGCTGTAATGATATTGGATCGTTTAATTTCTTTGCAGAAACGGATTCGCTGAATGCGGAATCCAATAAACTTTTATAATATGCTGCTTTTTCTACATCTTGAATTTTGGTATAACAATAATACAATCCCAAATAGACTTCCCCTTCTTTCAACCTTGTTGAAAATCTTTGTAAGTAGATATCATAAGTATAAATGGCTTCTTCGTAATCCTGTAATTCGTTTTGAAATATTTCAGCAAGTGTCAATAAAGCAATCGCAATTTTTTCATTACTGCTATCTAATTTTTCAGGAGTTAATGGTAAATTAAATAATAATGATTCAAATGAGTTTTCTGGTTTTAACCCTGCTTGCATTGTGGCACTATCAGCTGGAGCTAATGGATCAACCGCATCTATTAATATCGCATCTGATGCCGATTTCCGTCTCCAATTATCTGAATTTTCTCTATCGCCCCATTTTGATTTAAACGCTGAATATCCTTTAGATTTTGCTGATGCATTGTAAAAATACCATTCTCCCTTTGTGGTCGTTTTAAATAAATCTGGTGATGCATTTTTATCTTGCGAAAAACTACTTAATTTGTTGCCATCGTCTAAAACAATTACCTCTTTCAACCCTGATTCTTTACGTGATTTTTTTACCAACTTTTTTAACAACGCATCTCTCTCTGCAATAGGCAATAATGCCACCATTTGCAAACTATCCTCTAACATTATAATGTCGAGTTGATTGGCAGCTTTACGCAAACTTTCTTTTCTTTCGGCAACTTCTACGGAGTCGGGTTGTAAAGTTGGTTCAGTGATATCCAAACTATCGTAATGATCGGCAGCTGATTTGTATTGTTTTTGCGCATACGCAATTCTACCCATTGCTAGGTGTACTTTATTTTTATATACCGCATTGGATTCATTTACTTTTAAACTTTTTTCATAGAAAGTAATCGCTGCCGTAGTGTCTGGCTTTTTCATGCTTAAAATTCCGGCGCTGTGGAAAATAATATCTCGATATGCCTCATACTTGTCTCGCTTTGCCATTTTTAAAAGCTGCGCAATACTTTCATCCAATGCTTTTCCATTCCCAGAATCCCGAAGCATTTTCGCATTATTCAAATGCGCAAAAATATCCATTAATGGATCTACGGTTTTTTTGGCTGAAATACTGAAATACGAATTTGCCTTATCATAATTCCCATTCATTTCATACAACTGTCCCAATAAATATTGCCATCTGGCTAAATCGGCTTTATTGTCTGCACTTGTTAACGCTTTTTCAAGATATACTGCAGCACTATCATAAACTGCTTGCTTAAAATACCAATACGCGCTTATCTGATCTAAATCATCTTTTAATCTTATCGGCAAATTAGGGTCTTCTTGAAGAATATTTAACAACCCCGCCGCTTCGCCAAGTAGATCCGCATCTATATAATTCCGAGCCAACCAAATCA
>VFKL01000121.1 GCA_009885535.1 Chitinophagaceae bacterium
GGCGAATTACATCCAACAGAAAAACATAAAATCATTATGGAGAAATACTTTATCATTTTAATTCCTCTTTATATTTTCCAGCGTTGGTAATGTCTAAACGAGTGAGCATTTCTAAAGCGGTTGCTTTATCGGGCGGTGAAGCCTTAGAAAATATTTTTATCCATTCGGTTGCCTTTCCTTGAAAGAAAAATTGCAACACCATTGTGTTTGGGTTATCGGAATTGAATTGATCGAGCAGATTAAGAACGTTCATCATTTCTGCCCTTGCCGCTTTTTCATCTTGGTAAAATATATCCATTGCAGAACGGTAATAGGCATAATAAATGTCGTGTATGGCACCATAACGTGTATCGGTAATGTTTGTAACCAACCAGTATCTATTTCGAATGCCATCAAAAGATTTCCAACCACTTATGTTTCTTCCATCTGGCGCATTGTTTACAATATTTTGAACTTTTTGAAAATAAGGATCACCACCATGTGAAGAAAAAGAAGCTGCATCTATCCCTATTATCATATACGCATAGTACGCAAAAATTGCAGTCAAATTAGAAGTCAATCCATCATTTCCTGCAACTCTATTTTCATTAAAATCCAGTTGTTGAAATTCTTGATATTTGAAATAAATATTATCGTCTTTAAAGTTTATTATCGGAGAAATATAATTGGTGTTAAAAATAGGTCTTGCAGATTGTATCGTTAATGATGCTGAATAAACGTTGATTTCATCAGTTGATTCTAAATTCAATAAAAAATTACATTCTATGCGTTCGTTTACAGCATAGGTTTCAGAAGTCCATTTGCGGTTATTTAAAAAATTATTCAGCGAAGATTGTAGTGTTTGGAAAGTATTTTTATTGATATTATTAGAAACCCTTGTTGTAATAACGGTTACCCTTGCACGAAGTTCTTGTGCTTTGATTACATTCATCCAAAATACGCATCCAATAACTAAAAAATATTTATACATGGTTTATATTTAAAATGGTATTTAAAATATCTTCAGCAACTTGTGATTTTAATTTTTGATCAAAGTTGTATTGGTTTCCAAGCTTATCAAAAATAGTGATTTTATTGGTTTGATGTCCAAATCCTGCACCTACATCATTTAAAGAATTCAGCACAATAAAATCTGCGTTTTTAGTTTTCAGTTTTGATATGGCATTTTCAATTTCGTTATTTGTTTCTAAAGCAAACCCAACAAGTATTTGATTTTCTTTTTTTATTTCTCCTAAGGATTTTAAAATGTCTTTTGTTTTTTGGAGTTCAATTGTTAATGAGGAAGAAACTTTTTTTATTTTGATTGGAGAAGGTTCAGCTATGGTGTAATCAGCAACAGCTGCCGACATAATGGCGATATCACAATTTGAAAAATGCGCATGACATTTATCGTACATTTCGTTGGCAGTCTGTACAAATTCAACATGAATATTTTCCGGAATAGATTCAGATGTTGGTCCGCAAACAAGGGTAACATTTGCGCCTCTTTTTTTACATTCAATCGCCAATGCGATGCCCATTTTTCCTGATGCATGATTTCCAATAAATCGAACAGGATCGATGGGTTCGTGGGTTGGTCCGGCGGTGATTAAAACATTTTTATTCAACAACTGAATTTGTGGTTTGAAAAAATCTGTCAGCCAAGAAATTATAGATTCAGGTTCCGCCATTCGCCCCATTCCAATCAAGCCACTTGCCAGTTCGCCATCTTCAACAGGAATGATTTTATTTCCAAATTGTGTAAGTGTTTGTAGATTCTTTTGAGTTGATGGATGGTGCCACATGTCTTCATCCATTGCGGGTGCAACAACCACTGGGCATGTGGCTGATAAGTAAACGGCCATTAATAAATTATCGCAAGCACCATTTGCCATTTTAGAAAGTGTATTACAGCTCAATGGTGCAATCAACATTACATCAGCCCATCTTCCAAGCATCACATGATTTGCCCAAGTATCTTCGGAAGACAAATCAACAAGCACTTTATTTTTAGATAATGTAGATAAGGTGAGTGGTCCAATAAAATGAGTAGCGGCTAAAGTCATTACTACTTTTACTTCGGCACCAGCTTTAATTAAAAGCCGAATAAGCATAGCAGATTTATAAGCGGCGATGCTACCTGAAATACCCAATAATATTTTTTTTCCTTTTAACATAAAAAGACCCCGCCTAATGCGGGGTTAAATGTATAAAACTATTTTAAATGATTCGGTTAACCCTGAAAAAATAATTAAGCAAGTAAGTTATCGTCATTTCTACGAAAATATACTTTGTCTTCTAAAAATTCGGTAGTTGCTAATAAAGCTGGGTTTGGCATACGCTCATAAGCACGAGAGATTTCGATTTGTTCTTTATTCTCATGAATCTCTTCAAGGCTATCTGTATGGCTAGCAAATTCTTCAAGTTTGTTATGAAGCTCTTCTTTAATAGAGATATTAATTTGGTTGGCTCTTTTTGCAATAATCGCAATAGACTCGTATAAATTACCTGTTTTTGCTTTCATTTCAGAAAGTTTTTTAGGTTCAATTGTGCTACTGGTATTACCGCTTAATTGACGACGTAACTTGCTCATTTTGGTTTGCTTTTATTTGGTTTTGACTCTGTATAAAATAAGATTCTGCTTCTTTTAAAAATTCGCTATTAGGGTATCTATCAGCGAAATCTTGGTATTCGTTTATAACTTTTTCAAATCTTTCTTCTTGTTTGTCTATGATGCTCATTTTCGCAAATTTGAAATAAGATTTAACAACCATTAATTTATAATTTTCTCCAGATGTTGATTCTGGATAGTTGTTCATTAAATTAGAAAAAGCAATTGCTGATGCTCTAAATTCGTTTAGGTTGTAATAAAGTTGAGCGCCTCTAAATTCTTTCATTTCTAATTTTTCTCTAGACTTATCAATTATTTCGGTTGCTTCTTTAATTTTTGGTGAACCTGGATGCGTATTGATAAATGTTTGCATCATTCCCATTGCTTTAACTGTATTGGTTTGTTCGAGTTCCAATTTGGGTGATTGTTTATAAAAACAATAGGCACGCATGTAATCAATTTCTTCAGATTTTTCGCTATTTGGAAATACATCTAAATAACCTTTAAACAGATTTTCAGCATCTCTATAAAGACTTTGGTTATAAAAACAATACGCGTATTTATAATAGATTTCTTCGAACTTTTTTGTGCCTTTAAAGTAAGGGAACAATTCTTCAAATAACTGTTGTGCGTAGCGATATTTTTCTGCAGAAAAATATTCATCTGCTTTTAATAACTTATACTCGTAGTCTTTACTTTTTTGAACCTTAGTAAAATTATTACACGAAGTGAGTGTTATAATACTGAATATGAAAAATAAAAAATTACGCATAAAGAACCGCAAATCTAGTGATTTAAATTCAAAGAAAAGAAAAAATATAGGGTGGATTTGTTAAAAAATGAAATAGTACTTTAATCAGAATTGAAAAAAACATTGTAAAGTAAAAAGTAAAAAGTGAAAAGAAAAAAGTGAAAAAGTTTATCTACAAAATCTAAGTTCTAAAGGAATAGTATCAATACTTATGTTTCAATATGATCAACTACATTTAAAGTATTGTTTATTTTTTCGTATGCGAAAGTTTGATTTCCGTTGGTTAAAATGATATATCTAGATTGTATTTCTGAAAAATAATTAAGGGTTTGTGTAAGTGCGGATTGACCAAGAACAACATTCATTTCTTTACACTCAATTAAAATATAGGGAAGATCATTTTTGTATACTACAATATCGAAACGTTTTGGTGTTTGAAGGTTTTTAATTTTTTTTTCAACAGCAATAATCGAAGGGCTAAATCCGAGTGTATGGGTTAAAAAGAGTAAGAAATTTTGGCGAACCCATTCTTCAGGCGTAAGCGTAAACCATTTTTTTCTAACTAGACAGAAAACAAACTCCGTATTTCCAACAGTTTTGATTTTAGGTTTGATATCTGGGTAGGAGATGAACATTCGAGGTTTGAGAGGTTGGAGAGGTTTGTGAGGTTTGAGAGGTTTGAGAGGTTTGAGAGGTTTGAGAGGTTTATGAGGTTTTTGAAGTTGGGTTTGTTCAAAAGGTTCAATGGGTTCAATGGGTTCAAAAGGTTGATTTATCTTGCGATGTTGTTTTATGACTTATTATTAAAGTTAGGGAAAAGGTTTAAAACGCTTCGCTGGTTTAATGGTTTAAGGGTTTAATGGTTTAATGGTTTAAGATTGGAAGTATTTTCCAATTATTAGCTTCTTTGTATTATATAAAAAACTTTGTGCCTTTGTGCCTTTGTGTTTCAAAAAACTTCGTGCCTTAGCGCCTTCGTGTCTTTGTGTTTCAAAAACCTTCGTGTCTTTGTGCCTTCGTGTCTTTGTGTTTCAAAAAAACAAAAAAGCCTTTCAGTTTCCTGAAAGGCTTCTTTAATAAATATGGCAGCTACCTACTCTCCCGCATTGTTGTGCAGTACCATCGGCCATGAGGGGCTTAACTTCTCTGTTCGGTATGGGAAGAGGTGAACACCCTCGGAAAAA
>VFKL01000006.1 GCA_009885535.1 Chitinophagaceae bacterium
GTGGAAGGGATTTATCGTTTGTTGTTAAGTGATTACACATCACCAGTAAATATTGGTAACCCAGATGAAATATCTTTGAAAGATTTTGCGGAAGAGATATTAAAACTGACCAATTCAAAACAAAAAATTGTGTACAAACCCCTTCCGGCAGATGATCCAAAACAAAGAAGACCGGATATTACAAAAGCAAAGGAAATATTGGGGTGGGAACCCAAAATTAATAGAGCTGAAGGATTAAAAATAACCTACGAATATTTCAAAGGGTTATCACTAGAGGAATTAAACAAACAACCATTGGAATTTATAAGTCAAAAAAATTAAAATCAACATTTACAATGTATCAAGATTTAATTGAAAAGAAAAAAACACTTGCTGTAATTGGATTGGGCTATGTAGGTTTACCTATTGCGCTTGAGTTTGCAAAAAAAATAAAAGTAATTGGCTTTGATATAAATGCGCAACGTGTAGAAATGATGCGCAATAACATCGATCCAAGTCAGGAACTAGAATCATCTGCATTTGAAAATTGTGATATTGAATTCACCAATGATTTGGATGTTCTACGTAAAGCAAATTTTTTCATTGTTGCCGTACCAACGCCTGTAGATGAACATAATGTACCAGATTTAATTCCAGTGCAACGTGCAAGTGAAACCATAGGGAAGGTTATAAAAAAAGGGGATTATGTGGTGTATGAAAGTACTGTTTATCCAGGTTGTACAGAAGAAGACTGTGTACCTATCATTGAAAATTTATCAGGATTGAAAATGGTGGAAGATTATAAAATTGGATACTCGCCAGAAAGAATAAATCCAGGAGATAAAGAACATACCATTACCACCATCGTAAAAGTAGTAAGTGGTTGTTGTGCAGAAAGTTTGGAAGTAATTGCTAAAGTATACGAGTTAGTGGTCAAAGCAGGTGTGCATAAAGCTTCATCTATCAAAGTTGCAGAAGCGGCGAAAATTATTGAAAATACACAGCGCGATTTAAACATTGCCTTGATGAATGAGCTGTCTATCATTTTTGATAAAATGAACATCAACACATTTGAAGTACTCGAAGCAGCTGGAACAAAATGGAATTTCTTAAAGTTTCAACCAGGATTAGTCGGAGGGCATTGCATTGGCGTTGATCCATATTATCTGACATATAAATCTCAGCAATTGGGTTATGATAGTCAAGTTATTTTGGCTGGAAGAGCTATTAATGATGGGATGGCGGGTTATGTAGCAAAAAAAGTTTTGCAATCTATTATTCAAAGCAATGGTGACGTTAAAAAAAGCAAAGTGTTGGTGATGGGGGCTACGTTTAAAGAAAATGTAAGTGATATCAGGAATAGTAAAGTGGCGGATGTGGTAAAAGAATTAAAATCATTTTCTATCAATGTAGATGTTACCGACCCACATGCTGATAGCGAAGAATTAAATCATGAATATGGATTTAGTTTGACCAAGGATTTATCTAATGATTATGATGCGGTGATTGTAACTGTTCCGCATAATGATTATAAAACTTTAGATGATGCTTATTTTTCATCAATAACTAAACCACATGGAATGGTAGCTGACCTTAAAGGCATTTATCGTGGCAAATTGACCAATAGAAAATACTGGAGTCTTTAATTTAAATCCCTATTAATAAATAAAATGAGTACACATAAATTTCACGATAAAGAAATAAGTAGTGATTGCTTTTTGGTTACTGGTGGCGCGGGTTTCATTGGTTCGCATATTGCAGAATATCTTTTAAAAAATGGGGCAAAAAAAGTACGCGTGTTGGATAATATGGTAAATGGTTTTGAAAAAAATCTCGACATATTGCGTGCATATCCTGCTTTCGAGTTTTTACAAGGAGATATTAGAGATTATGAAACTTGTGTAAAGGCATGTGAAGGAATTGATTTTATCAGTCATCAAGCTGCATTGGGCTCGGTACCAAGGTCGATAAAAGAACCGGTTTATTTTAATGACGTAAATGTTGGTGGTTTTGTAAATATGCTAAAAGCGGCGGTTGATTGCAAAGTTAAATCCTTCGTGTATGCATCATCGTCATCTGTGTATGGTGATGAACCAACTTTGCCAAAAGTTGAGCATAGAATTGGAAATTGTTTATCGCCATATGCGGCTACAAAAAAAACAAATGAGTTGTATGCGCAGGTTTTTGCAGATGTGTATGGCTTAAAATTAATGGGTTTTAGGTACTTTAATATTTTTGGTCCACGTCAAGATCCTGATGGTCCTTATGCAGCTGTAATTCCATTATTTGTAAAAGGAATCATGAAAGAAACCCCTGTGTATATCAATGGAGATGGTGAACAAACACGTGATTTTACATTTGTAGATAATGCGGTACAAATCAATGTGAAAGGCATGCTTACAAACAATGAAGAAGCGTTTAACAAAGTGTACAATGTAGCTGTTGGCGAATATTATTCGGTGAATCATTTGTACAATGCATGTGCCAATCAATTAAACAGTACGTTCAAACCCACACACCGTGAGCCTCGAGCTGGCGACATCAGAAATTCTTTGGCAGATATTTCATTGGCAAATCAACATTTAGCCTATCAGCCCGTGAAAAAATTTGACGCGGGATTGATTGAAACGATTGAATTTTTTAAGCAATTATATTCATAAATAAAAAAGCAGGTTTATGCCTTTTATTAAAACCGAATTCCCCGGGTTATTGATTTTTGAACCCAATGTATTTGAAGATGCACGCGGATATTTTTTTGAAAGTTATAATCAAAAAACTTGTGCCGAAAATGGCGTGATAACTCATTTTTTACAAGACAATCAAGCGAAGTCAGCATATGGTGTTATTCGTGGCATGCATTATCAATTGAATCCGCAAGCGCAAACTAAATTTATCAGGGCTTTAAGCGGAACAATTTTAGATGCTGTGTTGGATTTGCGTGTTGGTTCACCTTCTTTTGGAAAGCATTTTTCTATCGAATTGTCAGCAGAAAATAAAAGACAATTATACATCCCACAAGGATTTGCGCATGGCTATTCTGTATTAAGCGAAACAGCAGAAGTGTTTTATAAGTGTGATGATTTTTATAGTAAAGAATTAGAAGCAGGCATTCAATTTTACGATCCTGCTTTAAATATAGATTGGAAAATTCCTGCAGATAAGCAAATTATTTCAGACAAAGATAAATTACATCCTACATTTGCAAACTGCAAAAACAATTTCGTTTTTATTCCATAATTCAACATTAAAAAATGAAAAAAATTCTTGTAACTGGAGCCAATGGTCAATTGGGAAACGAATGTAGAACTTTAGCTGAAAGCATCACCAATACTGAATTTGTATTCACAGATGTTTCTGAGTTATCCATTGCCGATAGTAATGCGGTTGCAGAAATATTTTCAAAAAATAAGTTTGATTATTGTATAAATGCAGCTGCATACACTGCCGTAGATTTAGCCGAAACTGAAACAGCATTAGCGCAATTGATAAATGCAACTGCCGTTGGATATTTGGCTGATTCTTGTAAAAAAAGCAATTGTAAATTAATTCATATCTCAACCGATTATGTATTTGATGGCACAAACGAAATTGGATATGATGTAGATGATGCTACTGCTCCAATAAATGTATATGGCGCTACAAAGCTTGAAGGTGAAAAGCTTGCCTTGTCATTAAACCTCGAAACCATTGTTATTCGTACATCTTGGGTATACAGTTTTCACGGAAAGAATTTTGTAAAAACAATGATGAAGTTGATGCAGGAACGAGAATCGCTTAATGTGGTTTCTGATCAAATAGGTAAGCCAACTTATGCAGCAGATTTGGCATCAGCCATATTTCAAATCATTTTTTCTGAAAAAGAATTTGTACCTGGCATGTATCATTTTGCCAATCAAGGCGTAATATCTTGGTATGATTTTGCATTGGCTATAAAAGAAATTGGCGGGTACAGTTGCATCGTAAATCCTATTGCTTCTAGCGAATATCCTGTGCCCGCAAAACGTCCCAATTATTCAATTTTAAATACCAATAAAATTGAACATACCTTTAATATACAAATTCCTTACTGGAAAGATA
>VFKL01000029.1 GCA_009885535.1 Chitinophagaceae bacterium
CCATCAGATTTTACGAATATAGTTCCATTTTGGTTTGTTGTATTTTGATAGTTTAAATAAAAATTCGTTAATCCAAAAGTACTTGTGTATTCAAGTATTGAGTCTGCAAGTATTTTTCCTGTTGGCGAATAAGTTAAATAATCAACGGTTGAGTCCCTAAAAGTGAAATCATAAAATTTTCTTCTAGTAATTAAAGTATCATTACCATTGAAAAAATTGTAAATGGCAAATGAATCTATTCCATCACCTGCTTTTAATGATGAACAGCGTCGTAAATTGTCATAAAAAAATGCGTATGTAAATATTGTATCGTTTGGTGCACTAAGTGTTGTGTCTAAAACAATAAATTTTTTTAACAAGAAAGCTGAGTCAGAAGGTGTCGGTGTGGGATTTGTCTCACTGTCTATAATATTCTCTTTCTGGCAAGAAATGATAAACACTGTTAATGCAATAAAGATTGTAATGTACTTTTTCATTTTGAATTTATTTAGGATCTGTTTTATGGCAACCAACGTTCTTGCGCTTCACGCAGTTGCGAACTTCGGAACTAATTATTTACTGTTAAAGATAAAAATTTTTACGAAACGTGAACGTGAACTTCCCATCTTCTTCTCCACTAAATGTTAGTACAAGTTACTTTCTTGGACTCTTATCATGCGACTTTTAATAAAGCATCTATCGAAAGATCCTCATCAATTAAAGGCCAATGAATTCCATAACCAGAGGGTGAAATGGTAAACAAGTTTCTTTGAATTTCATTAGCAGATGCTAATTTTTTTGAAACTTTATCAATAGGTATTGTGATTTCTTTACCGTCCACTTGTAGGCAAATAGAATTTTTATCAAAAGTCACGGCTTGTATGTTGTGTGTAGCTATCATTTTTTATTTATTAAAGTGATTACTCCATGATTCAACGATTAAATCGAAATGTTGGTATATGATTTTCTTAATTTCTTTTGTTGCAGAGGGATTTAGATTGAAGGAAAACGCTTCCTTTATTTCAACTTCGTCAACTAATAGCCAATATTTACATTCCATATCACCTTTTTCTGCATGTATATGAATTGGTTCTGCACCCTCATTCGAATAAAAGAACAATCTCCATCCATATATAAATAATATTGTTGGCATACGCAATTTTAATATACCAAAAATACCATTTTTTTTCTTTACTTATTTATTCTATTGTTAACCTTAAAATTGCTTTGGTAAACTGGCTACTTTGCAATTGCCACCAACGGTTTGCAGCTACAAGTTTGATGTCATTCGAAGCCGAAATGCGTCGGCTTGCACTGGCGTTGAGAACGATGCAATAAGTTACAACTTTGCACTTCACCCGCCATGACTTGTAGGTGATGCTCAATCCCAGTGCTTATTTTCAGTCTTTGCAATTCTGTTTTGACTATGTAATAGTATTTTTGCTTTTTGTTGTCAAACGTGTTCGTGTTGCTGGTTTTGTTAACGGCATTTTCCGTCCCGTTGCCTTGTAATAAGCAATTACTTCGCTTATTTTTTTTCTGTCTTCTGTAGTCAACGGTGTTGGGTCAACTGTGAAGTCAATACCTACTGGTTCTTTGATGTATCCCATTGTGTATATAATTAAGTTGGAAAATATTTTCTAATAAGTTTTAGAGCCTCTTCTTGTATGTAACGCAAGTATGTAACGGCTTCTAACAAATGTGTGGCATAACAATGACGCAACATATGTAAATTAATGTTTTTTTGTATCCCAGCATCAAGCACTGCTTTTTTTATTATCAATTCAATCGCCCGTTCCGAATACTTGCCCCCAAACTGTCCCTCAAACAAATACATTACTGGTTTGTACATCTCATAATATTTTCGCAACATGTCTAAAATTAATTGAAGTAGCATGTGAATTTTAATTTACTGTATTATCGTAGCCAACGGTTTGCGTACAGAAGATGTTTTGGACTTTTTACCGGAATGTTCCACCTGAAAACGCATTTTCAAACATACCAAAATGTTTGAAAAGAATCGCGAAACCCCAAAAAACTTTTGCAAGGTGTTAAAACAAGTTGTTAATGATTTTCATTTTTGATAAGTTCACCTTCTTCATTATAGTATTTCCATTCACCACCCTTTTTCATTTTATAGTAAATGCCTTCTTCCATTAATTTTCCGTTGCTGTAAAACTCTTGAAATTTCCCGGTAACGACTCCATTATCATAGTTTGCGATTAAAATTACAAATCCAGCTTCGTTATATTTAGTCAGAGTTTTGTATTTCAAGTTATTCAACTGAAAAATTGTTGATTTCGTTTTGGTATTTTTTTCATCAAATTCAACAATCGTGAAAATCGTCGAATCACGAAATTTCAAACTTTTAAGGATTTTTGATTCGTAGTAGTGTTCTTTTATTGTGTCTCCAATATTAGGTAAAACTTCGTTCTCAGCACCGTAAGTTATTTTCGCTTTATTCCAATCAACTTGCGAAAAACACAAAGCTGGAAATATCATGATCAATGTAAGTAGTATGTTTTTCATAATGTGTTATGACGTTTCGCGTGCATTAGATCGTAAACCTATGTTGCGCCTGCGCTAATTAGAGTTAATTTTCAAACTATTCACACGTAAATATTCCTTAATTTGTTCGAAAGATTTACCTGTCAAGTCGTTTGAGATTTGTTCTTTAATTTTTCTAAAAGTCGTAACTGTATCAAACTCTTTTTCTTTGATTTCTTTTTTAGTCTTCATATTCAGTAATTTCTTTTGGTGAACGGATTTCGAGAGATGTATAATTCATTCGTATGTTAATGGAGTTGTAACCACGAATTCTATAAACATTAACAATGTGTTTAAAATTCCAACTTGCTAAAATATCTGCTTTATGAATAGTGGCGGTTGCAATGTGAAGACAGTCGTCGAAACTAGTTTGTCCAACAACTTTTTCCTCTATGTATTTAGTCGCTAAAGTTAAAATGTCATTATCAACTTCAACTCTTTCCAAGTACTTTTTCGGTAATGATTTAAAGAAATCTCTAACGTTTTTTGGAGCTTTCACAAGTTCTGTTTCGGTTAGGTCGGAGTATACACAAATAATTTTACCGAGCTTAACCCGCTCGAAAAGCTGTAAAGTTGGCTCGTCAAATTCTATATCGAATGCGCCACCGAAAACTGAAGTGTCAAAATATATCCTCTGTTTCATTATTCTTAAAAGTTAACCCGAATTTATAAATAAATTCATAATATTCAAAACGAGGTATTTTTTTCGTTGCCACTAACGGTTTGCAGCTACCCGAAGGGCGGGACTTTCACCACAAAACTTGATTTGAAAAACAAATGTTTGATTAACCACAAATGTGTCTACGGAGCACTGAACCGCCACTTTTGTCAAACCCACTTTAGCCGCTGTTATAGGCTGACCAACTACCATCTAAGGCACAATTCATCTGGTGTTAAAACAAGTATTTCACTGTCACGAAAGTCTTTTATGTTACGTGTCACAATGCAGTCAATTTTTTCCACAGAGGATGCACATAATATTTGAATTGAATCTTCAAAATCCTTATGTTTTGAACGCAATCCTTTCTTCAATACGTCTGTGTCTACTGGTATAACTGTCACATAATCTAGTAAATTGTATAAAACATCGCGTAGAATTTTTTCTTCAAGATATTTTTTTAGTAAATAATGTGTTGTCGCAATAGAATGAGACGATGTAAATAATTTAATTTTCTTTTCTTCAGCTTTCTTAAATATTTCAATTGAATACTTGCTAAATGGCTTTCTGTCGGCAATTAAATCAACAATTATGTTAGTGTCCAGAAATACCTTTTTCATAAATGTTTTGATTCAAAATAAGCACGTAATTCTTTTTCTTGGTCAAAGTTCTTTGGAAGTTTAACAGCGCCTACTATTTTGTTCAGTTTTGGAGAAAGTTTTTCTTCTCCGTTTTCTTGAGTTATTGTTTCCAAATAATTTTCAATGAGTTCGGATAAACTTCTTCCTGTATTTTTTGCGTAAGATTTCGCTCTTTCTATAATTGACTTCTCTACTGTCAAGGTTAATTTAGTGGTCATAAATACGTGTATTTTTCACAAAGATACGTATTTAATCTAAAAACTTCAAATTGGTTTGCCCATAACGGTTTGCGTGTAGGCGCTCGTAACCCTGTGTTGCGCCCCGAGGTCGGGGTAAACGCTGCGGCAGGGTTATGGCGCTTGCACGCTGTTATGCGTTCGGCTTTCTTTTCTGTCAAGCAAGTTTAACAAAGTTGTCTTCAAGTTTTACGTTAAAATTAATTTCTGCTTTTAATGCTTTGAATACTTTTAAAACGGTGTCTATTGTCGCACTATTAGCGCTGCTTTCAAGCTTAGAAATTTGAGCCTTCTGCACTCCAACAAGTTTGCCAAGTTCTTCTTGTGTCAAATGGCGTTCTTGTCTTGCAGATTTAATCATTTTTCCTAACACGTCCATACGAAGCTCGTATTCATATTCGTCTCGGTCTGTTGTCCCTATTTTACCGACATACTTGTCTTTCATTTCGGTAAGTGAATAGGTCTTGATTTCTTTCGTTGCCATATTTTTTACTTTTTAGATTTGTTATTGAAATATTTATCTCTGAGTCTTTCTGCTCGGTCAATTTCGTTTGCTGGAACTTTGTCAACCTTCTTTATGAAACCGTGGGTCGCAATTACCAATGTTTCCTTGTTGTCTGACTTGTCCCAAAATGCAAGCAATCTAATTTGAAGTCCACCAAATTTTGTCCGTAGTTCCCAAATATCATTTTGTAACTTCTTAAACAATTTCGGGTCATTCGTCTGTTCAGCAAGGTCAACGTTGTAAAATATTTTTTTTATAGTCTTGGTGTCAAGCTCTGCAATAAACTCGTTTGCTTCTTCCATAAACTTAGTGTCAAAATATTTCATCTGTCTGATTTATTGTTAAACGATACAAAGATAAAAAAAGTTTCTAAATTTAGAAACTTTTATTTTTATGTCTCTGCCGAGGTAGGTTTTTAAGCTGACGCATAACGGTTTGCGTGCAGGCGCATACCCTTTTCGGGTTGCGCTTGTGCGCTGTTCAAGCTCACACGTCCCGTGAAGGTCAATCCACCAACTTTCGCCACCTTTGTTACTCATCAAATATAAATCATATCATGTTAAAAAAAATGAGTTATCAAAAAATTCCCTTGGCGAAAATCAATTGTATTGGTTAGAGGAAAATTATCGGGCTTTGCTCGTAGGTAATTACAGTAAAGAATCCATTCGAGGTTATCTATCGGAGTTGCGTTTGTTGTTTCATTATTACCACGAAAAAAATGTTGAGGACATTACCCAACAAGACATTACCCAGTACATCATCTTCATTAAAACCGTGCATGGCGTGGGTTTGGCAAAATGCAGAAGTGTAGCCCACAGCTGTAGTTTCTTTTTTAAAAAGGTAATTCAAAAACCTTTTGTGTTGCCCACCGTTTTATATCCCCGAAAAGTTTTTGTGTTGCCAGCAGTTATGACTCAACTGGAAATTAAACAACTCTACAATACGCTTGTTGATGTCAGACAAAAAGTAGTAATCAGTTTATTATACGGAACCGGAATACGTTTGAACGAACTACGTAATTTACAATGGCAAGATATAGAACGAACTAATCAGCGTATTAAAATTAGACAAGGAAAAGGCGCCAGAGATCGATTCACATTATTGTCTCCAACAATTGTGAAAGATCTTGAAAATTATTATCGCAAGTATAAAACACAATCTTACGTTTTTGAAAGTATTTTAATAAAATCAAAACCGTTACACAATAGATCTCTACAAATTATTGTAAATGCTGCTATGGTAAAAGCAGGTTTTGTTTCTGGTAAATATACCGCACATACCCTTCGACACTCTTTTGCCACACACCTACTCGATAATGGATGCGATATCAATACCATAAAAATTTTGCTTGGCCATGCAGATTTAAGAACAACAGGTATTTATTTACACCTTCAACAAAGCAAACGTGATGGTATTATTTCTCCCCTAGAATATGCTACTCATGAATAGCCATGTAAATACCCAAACCTTGCGTTCGCAATTGCAAAATATAGTTTTTAATTCCGCCATTAAGCAAACGCAAAATCCATACAGCAAAAAAGTGTTTACCCAATTGGCAAATTGCCATACCGCTCGCATGGGTGTTCACCTTAACAGGTGTAATGACGAAAATTGTAGACATGAACAATACCAATATCACAGTTGTGGAAACAGGCATTGTCCTAATTGTGGTGGTACAAAACGTGAGCAGTGGATAGCCGATAAAACAGCAGAATTATTGCCCACGGCTTACTACCACGTTGTGTTTACGCTTCCGCATGAGTTTAACAGTATCATCATGGGCAATAGAAAATTATTATTTAAACTGCTCTTTGATGCGGCTTCTTATACACTGCTTACTTTAGCTAAAGATGAAAAATGGTTGGGCGCCACACCTGGCATCATTAGTATTTTACATACCTGGGGACAACAATTATCGTTTCATCCGCATGTACACTGTATTGTTAGTGGAGGAGGAGTGTTGGAAAATAAATGGGTAAGTGAAAAGCGGAAAAACAATTTGTATTTATTTCCGCAAAAAGCGATGCAGATTATTTATAAAGCTTATTTTTTAAAACAACTTCGGATATTGATAAAAGATAAGCAAGTATTGTTAACCGGTAGTGAAGATATTGAGCAGCTCATTAAAAAAACGGGTTTTAAAAAATGGAATGTATATGCTAAGCGGCCTTTTGGTGGGCCATTGCAAGTGCTGGAGTACTTGGGGCGTTATACACATAAGGTAGCCATTACAGCGCACCGCATACAAGCCATTGACGATAACAATAAAACCATTTGTTTTAAATACAAAGATTATCATCAGCGTGGAAACATTAATATGCACAAACAAATGACCATCCCAATAGCAGAATTTAATCGACGTTTTGAGCAACACATATTACCTAAAGGCTTTGTAAAAATAAGACACTACGGGTACTTAAAAAATCACCAACGAAGCAGCCGATTAAAACAATTATTTGCACAAATGCAATTACCTCCGCCTCCACCTAAAGTGCATATACCCATACGCGTGAGTATACTCGAAAAAACAGGAAACGATATTACTAAATGTCCAAAATGTAAAACAGGTTTTTTAGAAACGGTAGCTACCTACCGAAACGGTTTTTTATGCATGAGCTACGAACCTAAAAAGATTTATACGCCTTTTATTGAAATCAAAAACAAGGCATCGCCATAATCATAAAACGTAAAAGCGAATGAGGAAATTGAAAATACTAAAAACC
>VFKL01000038.1 GCA_009885535.1 Chitinophagaceae bacterium
GATTATTTAAGACGTTTATTGTTTGGTGTTTGGTGTTTGGTGTTTGGTGTTTGGTGTTTGGTGTTTGGTGTTGAATGTTTCGTATTGGTACGAAAAGTGTAATCTTGAATTTAAGACGTTTGGTGTTTGGGGTTGAAAGATCAAAATGGAACGAAATTCAAGCCCGTTTGAAGTTTGGTTGTTAATCGTTTGGTGTTTGGTGTTGAATGCTCAAAATGGAACGATATTCAAACCCTTTTGGTGTTGTTGGAATATTATGCTAACCACAGTCCAATATCAAGCCAATATATTTACGCAAGCCCGAATAGGAGAATAATTCTAACACCAAACGCCAAACACCAAACGCCAAACGTTTTACGACGCCATCTTATGCACCTGAACCGGCACCAAGTCTAAAAATAATTTCTGACTTTCATGGGTTAAATCATCGATGTTGATGTTAAGTAAGGGAAGTAAATCGATTAAGGTATTGATGCGGCCTTCAATGGCTAAAAATTTATTTAAAACTACTACCTTTTTTGCTTGAAGAATGCAATATCCACTTTGAAATGTTCCTTTTTCAAAACGAACGATATAGCCACTTTCTTCAATGATTCTTTCTATTTTATCTAACGTGTTTTGTGTAAACTTCATAGTGTTTTACTAATATAGATGCAACTTCCTAATTTTAAATTTTATAATGAAATCTACTTTTCAACAAACGTTGATAACTAAATGTTTGTTTTTGAAGTCATGCGTATAATTGGTACAATCATCTCCTCTAAACTAATTCCACCATGCTGAAATGTGTTGCGATAATAGTTTACAAAATGGTTGTAATTGTTGGGATAACATAGAAATAAATCGCCTTTTGCAAAAATGTACGATGAATTTATCGTTGGAACGGGAAGCCCGGCAAGTTTGGGATCTCTAAATGCCAATACATCTTTTGCTTCGTAATCCAAATTTCTGCCATGCTTATACCGAAGATTAGCGGTTGTTTGTTTATCGCCTATTACCCTCACCGGATTTTTTACGCGCGTAGATCCATGATCTGTTGCCACAATGAGATTGATGTTTTTTTCGGAGATTTTTTTTAATGCCTGATGCAGCGGACTATGCTCAAACCAACTTGCTGTTAAACTTCTATAACTGGTTTCGTCGCCAGCGAGCTCTTTCAATACTTCCATTTCTGTTCGAGCATGGCTAAGCATATCCACAAAATTGTACACGATAACATTCAAATCATTTTGCATCAAATTATGCATATTGTCTACCAATTTTTGCCCATCATGGTTGTTGGTAATTTTTGTGTACGAAAATTTAATATCACCCTTCCCCAACTTTTTTAATTGAGCACTTAGAAATTCTGATTCATGTAAATTTTTTCCACCTTCTTCATCATCGTTTTTCCATTGATCATGAAATTTCTTTTCGATATCAATGGGCAGCATACCCGCAAATATGGCATTTCGGGCATATTGGGTTGCCGTTGGTAAAATCGAATAAAAGGTTTCATCTTCCAAAATTCTAAAGCTTTCCGCAAAGATGGGGTGTATGGTTTTCCATTGGTCGTAACGTAAATTATCTATCAATATAAAAAACAATGGCGTTCCTTTTTCTAAATGGGGGAGTACTTTAAATTGCATCAAATTATGGCTCATTATCGGAGATTGATTGCTTTTGGGATCAACCCATCCGGCATAATTTTTAGAAATGAATTTAAAGAACTCGAGGTTAGCTTCTTGTTTTTGTGAGGCAAATATTTCCTGCATTTCTGGGCTATCGCTTTTTTGAATTTCCAATTCCCAATAAACCAGTTTTTTATAAATTTCCATCCATTCTTGATAATTGGGATTGTTGTTTAACGCCATAAACAAATGGCTAAACTCTTGCTGATATGCCGAAGTCGTTTTTTCTGCAACCAATCTTTTATTGTCTATTAATTTTTTTAAACTCAACCATACCTGATTTGGATTTACTGGCTTTATCAAATAATCACTGATTTGGCTACCTATAGCATCGTCCATTATATTTTCCGCCTCGTTTTTTGTAATCAATACCACAGGCAAATTGCTGTTTACTTCTTTGATTTTTTGTAAAGTTTGCAAGCCTGTAATGCCTGGCATGGTTTCATCCAATAGCACAACATCTACGATATTTTCTTTGATATAATCAATCGCATCAAAACCATTGGCTTTCGTTTCAACCTGATAGCCTTTGTTTTCTAAAAAAATAATTTGCGAGTTTAAAAGTTCTATCTCATCATCTACCCAAAGAATTTTTGCTATACTCATGGTTTGATATTTTTGTGTTATAATTTTTTTAATCTTTGAATTAAAGCACGGTTTCATTACAATCTACACAATTTTATTTTGTTACGGCATTGCATTGTAGATTTGTTTAAAATTAAAAATTTATTTAACAGATTATTCCAACTTAAACATAAAAATGCGTTTACATAAAATCATTAACGATCCGGTTTATGGGTTCATCACCATTGATGATGAACTGATTATTCAAATCATTGCTCATCCTTATTTTCAGCGACTTCGTAGAATAAGCCAAATGGCCATGGCGCATCTGGTTTATCCTGGTGCCATGCATACCCGTTTGCATCATGCTTTGGGTGCTTATCATTTGATGCGTTCCGCCATTCAAGTACTTTTGGATAAAGGCGTAGAAATTAGTTTGGAAGAACAACAAGCTGCAAAAATCGCCATTTTATTACACGATATTGGACATGGTCCTTATTCTCATGCCCTCGAACATGTACTTGCCGAACACCTTCATCACGAAGAACTTTCTTTGATGATGATGAAAGATTTAAACAGTCATTTCAATGGTAAACTACAAATGGCATTGGATATTTTCACCAATGTCTATCCCAAAAAATTTCTACATCAATTGATTAGTGGACAACTCGATGTGGATAGAATGGATTACCTAACCCGCGACAGTTTTTTTACCGGCGTAAACGAAGGCGTAATTGCTTATGATCGGATTATAAAAATGCTTACCGTAAAAGATGGCGAGTTGATGGTGGAAGAAAAAGGAGTGTATTCCATCGAAAAATTTCTAGTAGCCAGAAGATTAATGTATTGGCAAGTTTATTTGCACAAAACGGTGGTAAGTGCCGAACAAATGTTGCAACGCATCATCAAAAGAGCCAAACATATTCATGCAATTTGTGCAGAGCCCTTAAATAGCTTCATCAATCAACCAATTGCAGATGTATCATTAGCACAGTTTTGTAGTTTAGACGACTGCGATGTGATGATGGCCATTAAAACTTGGAGCACTCATTCAGATATAGTACTTTCTTTTTTATGTATGGGATTGTTGAATCGAAACTTATTAAAAGTGAAATATTTTAATGAACCCATTTCAGAAAAATTATTATTTGAAAAAGCAGAAGCAACAAAATTGAAATTTGAGTTGTCTGATGACGAGGTAGCTTGGTTAACTTTTAATGGAGAAGCTTCAAGTAGCACGTATAATTTTGAAAATGAATGTATTCATATTCTTTTTAAAGATGGGCAAGTGAAAGACATTTCAGAAGTAGACAATGCGTTGATAAGTGAAAATTTAAAAGGCAAGGTTAAGAAATATTACATTTGTTATCCAGCGTAAATAAAATATTTAAAATTAATGATGCAATTTACTGCGGCTCAAATCGCTCAGATAATTAATGGTAAAATAGAAGGCAATGCTGAAGCAACGGTGCATACTTTTGGAAAAATAGAAGAGGCACAAGCAGGTCAGTTGTCGTTCTTGGCAAATCCAAAATATGAAGAGTACTTATATACAACCGATGCTTCCATTGTAATTATCAACGAACAACAGGAGTTAAAACAAGCAGTTAAATCTACTTTAATACGCGTTCAAGATGCTTATATGGCTTTTGCCGGATTACTAGACGCCTATCAACAAATGAAATCCGCCCAATTAACTGGCATTCAAGAACCTTCATACATTCATTCAACTGCATCTGTTGGTGAAAATACTTTTATCGGCGCTTTTGCTTATTTGGGCGAAAATGTAAAAATTGAAAACGGTTCTAAAATATATCCAGGTGCTTACTTGGGAAATAATGTAACTATTGGCGAAAACACGGTTATTCATCCTGGGGTAAAAATTTATCAAGAGTGTGTGATTGGAAACCATGTGATCATTCACGCAGGTACGATAATTGGTGGAGATGGATTTGGATTTGCTCCATTGCCAGACGGCACATTAAAAAAAATCCCTCAAATAGGAAACGTAATCATTGAAGATCATGTAGAAATTGGTGCTAATAGTACAATCGATCGGGCTACAATAGGCAGTACCATCATAAAATCAGGTGCTAAATTGGATAACTTACTTCAAATTGCACATAATGTGGAAGTTGGCAGTAACACGGTGATTGCGGCTCAAGCAGGAATAAGCGGCAGTACCAAAATTGGAAAAAATGTAATGATTGGCGGACAAGCTGGTGTGGTTGGACATATTCATATTGCTGATGGTTCAAAGATTAATGCACAAAGCGGGGTTAGTAAATCCATGAAAAAACCAAATACTGCCGTTACCGGTTCGCCAGCTTATGATTACACTTCGGCTTTAAGAAGCCAAGCCACCGCTAGAAATTTACCAGAAATTGAAAAGCGATTGAAGGAATTGGAAGCCATGGTTTTAAAACTTCAAAACAATGTGTAGATTGCTTGTTGATGCAATAAGTAATTGGGCTTAATTTTTTTCGAATATCTTTGCCCAAATATTACAAATACAATGGATAAAAACTTTAACCCCGATAAGCAGCATACTTTAGTAGAGCAAATTAGTATTTCAGGCACAGGATTGCACACCGGGATAAATGTTGATATGACACTCAAGCCTGCAAATCCAGGCTTTGGCTTCCAATTTCAACGGGTAGACATCGCAAACTCATCGCCAATAAAAGCCGATTGCGATTTAGTTACTGACACGTCAAGAGGTACTACCTTAGAAC
This sequence comes from Chitinophagaceae bacterium, assembly GCA_009885535.1. Taxonomy (GTDB): domain Bacteria; phylum Bacteroidota; class Bacteroidia; order Chitinophagales; family Chitinophagaceae; genus Ferruginibacter. The sequence goes on from VFKL01000038.1 coordinate 4,970, forward strand.
AAAATAATATAAAAATATCTACCGTAGAACATATTTTAGCCGCTTTGGTTGGAATGGGTGTTGATAATTGTTTGATAGAAGTTAATGGTCCTGAAATTCCAATTATTGATGGAAGCAGTAGCCCATTTATAGACATCATAGAGAAAGTTGGGGTTTTGGAACAAGATGCTGCCAAAGCTTGGTATACCATTGATACCAATATCACATATTTCGATGAGAAAAAAAGGGTTGAAATGACCGCAATGCCTTCAACCAACTATGAAATCACCACACTTATTGATTTTAATAGTCCGGTATTAGGTACACAATATGCCAGCTTAAAAAATATGCACGAGTTTCAAACTGAAATTGCGCCTTGCAGAACGTTTTGTTTCTTACATGAACTTGAAATGTTGTTGGATAATAATTTGATAAAAGGAGGCGACATCAACAATGCCATTGTAATTGTAGATAAACCAATGGATGAACAAGGAATGAGCCGATTGGCAAAAGCGTTTGGCAGAGCAAAAGTTGAAGTAAAAACAGAAGGATATTTAAATAATCTTGAACTCCGTTTTCCAAATGAACCTGCACGACATAAATTATTAGATGTAGTAGGCGATTTAGCGTTGATTGGCTATCCAATAAAATCGCACATCATTGCCAACAGACCTGGACATAGCAGCAACGTTGAGTTTGCAAAAAAAATAAAACAATACATCAAAAAAAATAAACACACCAAAGATGTACCTGTATATGATCCTACAAAGCCACCCATTTATACCGTACAACAAATTGAAAAAACATTACCACATCGTTTTCCTTTTTTGTTGGTAGATAAAATCATTGACCTTAATGATAATTGTATTGTTGGCTTGAAGAATGTAACCTTTAATGAACCTTTTTTTCAGGGACATTTTCCAGGAAATCCAGTAATGCCTGGGGTTTTACAAGTGGAGGCTTTGGCACAAACGGGCGGAATTTTGTGCATCAATGCAATGCCTGAAGGTGAGTACGATACTTATTTTATAAAAATAGACAATTGTAAGTTTAAGCAAAAAGTAATTCCCGGAGATACGATGTTGCTTAAAATGGAATTGATTGAACCCATACGCAGGGGAATTTGTGTGATGAGGGGCAGCGTTTATGTGGCAAATAAACTCTGCACAGAAGGCGAGTTCACCGCACAATTGGTAAAAAGAAATTAAACATTAGTGCACTAATAATTTTATTTATGATTCATCCACATACGTACATACATCCAAATGCTAAATTGGCGACCAATGTTAAAATTGATCCATTTAGTGTAATTCATCAAAACGTAGAAATTGGCTCTGGTACTTGGATTGGCAGTAATGTAACCATCATGGAAGGCGCGCGCATAGGCAACAATTGTCGCATTTTTCCAGGGGCAGTAATTGCAGGTATTCCACAAGATTTAAAATATGAAGGGGAGAATACTACTGTTGAAATTGGCAACAATACCACCATCAGAGAATTTGTAACCATCAACCGAGGAAGTAAAGATAAATGGACGACAAAAGTGGGTGACAATTGTTTGATTATGGCGTATAGCCACATTGCACATGATTGCGTAATTGGAAATAGTTGTATCATGAGCAACAATACACAAATGGCTGGCCACGTAAACTTAGGCGATTATTCCATCTTGGCTGGAATGTGTGCTGTGCACCAGTTTGTACAAATTGGGCAACATGCATTTGTGGCTGGAGGATCGTTGGTAAGTAAAGATGTACCACCATACATAAAAGCAGGTAGAACACCATTGAGCTACGCCGGAGTAAATTCAGTTGGGTTAAAACGTCGTGGTTTTTCATTAGAAAGAATCAACCACATACTTGATATTTATAGAATCATTTACAATAAAAATTTAAACACTTCTCAGGCGTTGAATTTTATTGAAGAAGAATTGCCTGCAACCGACGAACGTGATGAAATTGTAACGTTTATTCGCGAAAGTGGAAGAGGAATCATCAAGCGTTTCAGCAAAGGAAGCATGGACGACGAATAAATAAAATAAATCCTTCCATGCAAATTACGCTCAACAATACCGGCAAACGTTTCAACCTTGAATGGATTTTTCGGCATGTTGATGTTGCGTTTTCTTCTGGTAAATCTTATGCCATTGTTGGTGCAAATGGCTCTGGTAAATCTACATTACTACAAGTTATAGCCGGTGCATTAATGCATAGCGAGGGCAATATTGTTTATACCGATGATAATCAAAAACCCATCGAAAATGATGTGATATTTGAGCAAATATCAATAGCCGCGCCATATTTAGAGTTGATAGAAGAAATGACAGCTACCGAGTTTTTAACTTTTCATCAAACGTTTAAAACATTTATAAAACCGATTCCAGAAATTTTGAAAGAAATTGGATTAGCAGAAGCAGCCAATAAACAAATCCGTTATTTCAGCAGTGGAATGAAACAGCGATTAAAACTTGGACAAGCATTTTTTAGCAATACGTCTATTTTGTTATTAGATGAACCCACCACAAATTTGGATGGGGTAGGCATTCAATTATATCTCCGATTGATAAAAGATTATGCGGAAAAAAGGTTGCTGATTATTTGCAGCAATGATGAGGCGGAGTATGGTTTTTGCGATGAAAAAATTGTTGTGGAGAAATACAAATGATTGGGTTAAGAAAGCTAAAAATATAGATACAATTTCTCTATTTCATAAACTCCATGCTTCAATCTAATTATAAATGGTTAAACATTTATTTTAAAAATTTTCTATTCTCCAAATTTTCTAAAATCAACATTTGTTGTATTGCAATTTGATTTAATTTTATTAATCTATCATGTTGTTTCATGTTTTCATTAATTAAAACTGCATTAATATTTTCTAAGTTTGAAAGACAGATTAATTCATTAACGTTCGCATAATCTCTAATGTTCCCTTTTTTTTCTGGGTTTGCTTCCCTCCATTCTTTTGCTGTTTTTCCAAATAAAGACATATTTAAAACATCAGCTTCATTTGCATATATCATCGAAAATTGTTTAGTTGTTAATTCTTTCGGAATTAAAACTTGCTTTATTGCATTGGTATGAATATGATAATTGATTTTTGCTAATTCTCTTTTTGCAGACCATCCAATTTGTTTTTGCTCTTCTTCTTTTAAACGTTGAAATTCTTTTACAATATATAATTCAAATTCAACAGAAATCCAGCTGGCAAATTTAAACGCTATGTCTTTATGTGCAAAAGTGCCTCCGTATCTGCCTGATTTAACAACAATACCAATTGCATTTGTATTGGAAGTCCATTTTAAAGGAGACAATGTAAATGCATTTAAACCTGCGTTCTTTTTAAACCCCTCGAATTCGAGGGGTTTAAAATTTGGATTGTATAATGTTTCCCAGAGTCCCAAAAAATCAATTGTATTCCTATTTCTCATCCAATTACCTATTACAGCACTCGTATCATCTGTTTTATGTTTGGCTATATCTGTAATTGAGATATAATCATCTTCATTTATTTTTACAACAGCTATTTCGGAATTTAAAACCGTAATTTTTGCCATATACTTTATTAATTTTTTTACTCAATCTCAATTTTATCAATCTCCTTCATCAATCTATCTGTTTCTGATAACGCAACAATGATTTTTTGATAGTGCAAAATATCTTCAAATGCGAGTTTACGGTCTTTGCGGTCTTTGAGCCATTTTTGGGCAGGCTGATAACCGCCAATGTAAAACGCCCAAGCTATTTGCGGAACGTTGTTGAAATACTGCGTGTCGTTGATAAAAACTTTACCGTCTTGGTATTTTGTTTTTACAACCACATTATCTCCATCTATTGGATATTGCGTGATGAATTGCTCAACGGCTTGACTTTCCAACAAATGTATTTCACGTAGTTTCCAACCCAATTCTACCAATTGCCAAAACGTTTCTTTGTCTTTTGGATAAGGTACTCGC
>VFKL01000116.1 GCA_009885535.1 Chitinophagaceae bacterium
ACCGCTGACATCTATTTAATTGCCGTTTCCGATAAAGTAATTCTTGAGGTGGTTAATTACATTCCTAAAAACAACAAACTGATATTACATACGGCAGGTTCTGTTTCTATAAATGCTTTAGAAAATGTGACCAATAAATATGGCGTTTTATATCCACTGCAAAGCTTGAGAAAAGAAATTGATGTGATACCTGAAATCCCATTTTTAGTGGATGGCAATAAGCAGGAGGTGGTTGAAATGATTATGCAAATTGCTAAAAAAATATCCAGTCAAGTTGCAATTGCTAACGATGAAATGCGGTTGAAACTTCATCTTTCGGCGGTAATTGTAAATAATTTCACCAATCATTTGTACACAATGGCAGCAGACTATTGTACAAAGGAGCAACTGGAATTTGATTTATTGAAACCGCTTATTTTTGAAACAGCCAATCGGTTAAAAAACGTTAACCCCAATGATGTTCAAACGGGTCCTGCTATCAGAAACGATGCATCTACTATTGAGCGGCATGATAAATTATTGGAAAACTATCCTGATTTGAAGGAGATGTATACGTATTTTACAAAACAGATTTCAATGTTTTACAACAAGTAAATTGATAATTTCTAGCAAGGTGTGTTCAGACAAGATTTGTTCTTTTCGCATTTTAAAAAACAGGGTTGTGTTTAGATTTTATATAGAAAAATGCTTTTTAGTTTTTTTTGCAATAACTTTTTTTTCTTCAAAAAGCAATTTGTCCAAGTATGCTCTTTCTTCTTCAAAACTCATGTTCATAATTTCTAGACTTAATTGATCTCTAATTTGGCGCATTACTTTTATTGCATCAAATGTTTTAATATTTTTTTTATTCTTCTTTTCCATAGCTAAAGATTTCTTTAGGAGTTCTTATTTCAATCAAATCTACTTGTAAGGAATCACAATATCGGTTTGAACTTTATACGGATCCTTTACATTCCCCTTTTCATCAACGGGGTCATCCACATAAATTTCATATGATGCTCCGTTTTGTTTTTTATGTGCATCCGCAAGCCATTCTTTTAATGCTTGATACGCTTGTACTGTTTCTTCATAAGGTCCGTGAAAATGAGCAACGACAACCCTTGTTCCACCCATTTTTTTATAATACGCTCCTTTAGGTAATTTGGTGATTTTTTTAGCTACTGGAATTCCAGCTTCAAAAAAGAATGGGGCTTTCTGACTTTTATACCATGCCATTGGCGGACCAATTGGATTTATCTTGGATTTTTTTATAATGCCATCTATTTTTTGGCCATAAATTATTCCAAGTTTTTCACTCAATCTAATGGTGTTGATGGCACTGTCTTTAAAGCAAAGTACATAAAGATTATTTTCAGTAGTGTCTGTTATATTTATGATGGGCGCACTTCTGGTAATGGTGTCGTTTTTACCAAGTGGTACATCTTTTTTTACCAAAACCGTCGGCTTTGTCTTGTCTTTATTTTTATCATTATTACAAGCAATCAAAGAAATGCCAAGAATAAAAATCGAAAAATACAATTTCATAATGCTGATTTTAATGGGTTAAGATCATTTAGTTGGCAATGTAATCAATAAGTTTAAAAAAATAGTTTTCATTATTTGATTTTATGGAATTGGTATTTTCATGTAGGTTTGCATTCCGAAATAATCCATATGTATAATATTACTTTCAAATTTGAACAAAAAGGGTTGGAGCCCATTACGCTAGAAAACATTGAATCAGATCAGTCGATTTTAGAAGTAGCGCTGAAAAATCATATAGAATTACATCACAATTGTGGTGGAGTTTGTGCTTGTAGCACTTGTCATTTATATGTTGAGCAAGGTGATAATTTAATCGAAGAACTTTCAGATAAAGAAGAAGATTTTATAGATCGTGCGGTGAACCCACGAATAAATTCGAGATTGGGATGCCAATGTATGTTATTGGATGGTGCAGGAAATATCACTGTAACCTTGCCTGACCAAACACAATTTTTAGGAGAATAAAAAAAATAAACCATGACTTTTGAACTGCCCATTAATTGGAATGATTATGAAGATATTGCTATTAAATTGCACGAGCGCTTTGGCGATGATTTTGGCGAAAGTCAAATTTACCGCATTCGCTTTACCGATTTACTCAAATGGGTTTTAGAGATTCCAAATTTTGCTGGTAAAGCAGAAGAAAGCAACGAAGGACATTTGGAAATGATTCAAAGTTCTTGGGTGTATGAGTGGCGCGATGCGAGAAAAGGTTAATTTATCCTTCACCGAAAATTACCAACAATAATTTTTCAGATGAATATTTTGCAACAATTTAAACCAATAAAACTCATTGTGATGGACGTTGACGGCGTGCTCACAGATGGTAAAATATTGTTGCTCGAATCGCTTGAAATGGCTAGGACTATGAATGTTAAAGATGGTTATGCCATGCAACTTTCCGTAAAAAAAGGCTATCAAATTGTGATCATTTCTGGTGCTTCAGATGGAGGTGCAATTTCAAATCGGTTGAAAAAATTAGGCATCAACGAAGTACATCAAGGGATAAAAGACAAAGCAACTTTATTATCTTCAATTATCAATAAAGGCGAATTTACCAAAGAGCAAGTTCTATTCATTGGCGATGATATCCCAGATTATCAAGCCATGAAATTGGTAGGATTGGCTTGTTGTCCTGCCGATGCCGTTTCCGAAATCAAATCCATTTCTCATTATATTTCTCCATTTAATGGTGGCGAAGGTTGCGTGCGCGACGTTATAGAAAAAGTACTCAAATTGAATGAACATTGGGATTTAGATACGACGGTAACTTCAAAATAAATTCAAAAAAATGATGCAATTGTTACGGGCATTTTTTAAATTGATTAGATGGCCGAACCTCTTATTTATTGCACTTACTCAATGTTTGTTCTACACCCAAATAGGCAATAAATTTGCCACATACGATTTTGAATTTATTTTTAGAGCAGCTCAGTTGCCATTTGATTTATTGGTGATTGCCTCCCTTTTAATTGCTGCCGGCGGTTATATCATCAACGATTATTTTGATTTGCATATAGACGGTGTGAACAAACCCCAAAGCTTAGTAATTGATAAAATTATAAAAAGACGTTGGGGAATTTTTATGCATTTATTATTTTCCATTGCAGGAATAATTTGCAGCGCATTTGTAAGTTACTATACCCATCAGTGGCTTATTGTAATTATCAATAGCATTACTGTTTTATTGCTTTGGTTCTATTCTACGCATTTCAAAAAGAAATTGCTTTTGGGCAATGTGGTGGTTTCGTTTTTAACGGCTTGGGTCATTTTGGTTATTTATTTATTCTGCATACCTCCATTAAAAATGGGACAATTGTTCATTCAAAATAATGAAATCAACCTTAATAAATTATACAAGTTTACCGTTGTGTATGCCGGATTTGCATTTATCATTTCACTTATTCGAGAAGTGGTAAAAGACCTTGAAGACATGCAAGGAGATGCACAATTTGGATGTAGAACAATGCCAATCGTTTGGGGAGTGCCCGTCACTAAAGTATTTGCCGGCGTTTGGATTGTTGTAGCCATAATGGGTTTACTTATCATCCAAGGATATTCCTGGCAAATGGGTAATCCTTTCGTTGCGGGATTAAGTTTTTTATTTATTTCATTGCCATTGTTGATTACATTGAAAAAATTAAAAGAAGCAACACTACCAAACCAATTTCATAAAATAAGCAGTTTACTCAAACTCATTATGTTGGCAGGTATTTTATCCATGGTGTTTTTATAAATTAAATTATGCAACAGAAAATCATTTTAGCCTCTCAATCGCCCAGAAGAAAACAACTTTTAGAATGGGCCGAAATAGATTTTGACGTATTGGTAAGCGA
>VFKL01000169.1 GCA_009885535.1 Chitinophagaceae bacterium
ACCGCAGAAGCATTTAATTTTCCACCCCAATATAATCTTGCAAATTTGATGCTGTTTGCGCCTGAAGGAAGTATTAAATCTGCTGATGATGAATTCATGGTAGATTGAAAATCGTCCACATCCGCATATTGCATGTTATTATTATCGTTGCCATGTTGCGCAAAACCAATTCCACCAAATCCATTGTTTGCATCATTAGTTTCGTTCATAAATGCCGTGTTTACTGTATTGTCCGCTGCATTTACAATATGCAAAATGGTATTCCCAAACATGGTTGTGCCGCCGCGTAAATTCTCAGAATACATCTGTCCGAAATTTCTAATTGGGTTTTGGGCAATTCCATTAACACAAAAGAATGCCATCAACATCAATAAAGTTGCATTTTTTCTTGTAAGCATTGTAAGCATTTTCTAAGTTTAGAGGTAATGAAAATGGCTCAAGGGATGGAATAAAAACAATCGTTCAAAAGGATAATTGAAAACTTGCGTGAAATTAAGCAAACAATTTGAAATTGCAGAAGAAATTCAAAGGTAATGGAGTGAGTAACGAATTATGGATTAAAAGTAATCATCGAGTTTTTAAAATGCAAGTATTTCTGTAATTATTTTTCAACTGAAAAATCAGGGTTTAATTAAATGTTCGAATGATTTTTTAAATTTTTCCACTTTCGGTCTAACTACCAATTGACAATATGGATTTGAGCCATTGTTGGCAAAATAATCTTGGTGATAATTTTCAGCAGGATAAAATATTTCAGCTGCAGATATTTCAGTTACAATAAGATTGTTGTATATGCCTGATTGATCCAATTGAAATTTATAAGATTCTGCTTCTTGTTTTTGAATGTCGTTGTGGTAAAAAATCACACTTCTATATTGTGTGCCCACATCTCCGCCTTGTCTGTTTAAAGTAGTAGGGTCATGCGTTTTCCAAAATACTTCCAATAAATCTGTAAAAGATATGGTGTGGGGGTTGAATTTGATTTGTAAACATTCTGCATGGCCAGTATTACCCGAACAAACTGATTTATAATCTGGGTTAATCATTTGACCACCACTATATCCACTTTCTACACTTAATACGCCATTCAATTGAGCAAATACCGCTTCCGTACACCAAAAACATCCGTTTCCAAATGTGGCTATTTCAATTGTATTTGTTGAATTTGTTAACTTGCTGTCCATTATTATCTTTTTTATAAAATTAGTAGTAATTACCAAACATAATTGAATTGATATTGTTTGAAAGAAAAAGTAAAAAGTAAAAAGTAAAAAGTAAAAAGTAAAAATTTAAAAGTAAAAAAATGGGAATCAAATTTTGAATTTTAACTTTTGACTTTCTATTTAACATCATCCAATGAAATTCTTCCCTGAAAACACTTTACAGCAACTTGAATTTGATAAGATAAAAGATTTAATCATCGTTCATTCTAAAAATGATTACGCAAAAAATAGAATTGAGCAGCTTCGAATTCACACCAAAAAAGATTTCATAGAACAAGATTTATTTCAAACCAATGAGTTTAAAATAATATTAGATAGCGGCGTTTATTTTCCCAACGATTTTAACCACAACATTAACAGAGAATTAAAACTCTTGTCAATTCCTGGTGCTATGCTTACAGGAGAACAGTTTCTTTGGATTAGAAAATTATCAGACAATACAGCGCATATTTTTCGTTGGTTTGATGCAGAAAGGCGAGAGCAAAATCCATTTTTGTCTAAAATTATTGACGGATCGTATTTTGAAAAGCAAATTCGGTTAATGATTGACGAAATATTAGATGAAATTGGGGTGGTTAAAGACAAAGCAAGTGAAGCGCTCTCATCAATCCGTATGAATTTATATCGCAAGCGAAATGAATTGCGCAGGGTTTTTGATCGCATTGTAAGTAAGTTAAATAAGTTGGGCTATTTAGCAGATATCGAAGAAAGCTTTATGAATGGTCGTCGTGTATTGGCGGTTTTTGCCGAACAAAAGCGAATGATTAAAGGAATCCTTCATTCGGAAAGTGATAGCCGAAGAACCACTTTTATTGAGCCTGAAGAAACAACCGGTTTAAACAATGACATCTTTTCTTTGGAAAATGAAGAAGCAAAAGAAATCAATCGAATCCTTCGAAAACTAACCGAAAATCTATCTGCTTACGCACCATTATTATCCTCATATTATCAAATTGCTGGTGAGTTTGATTTCGTTAGATCAAAAGCAAAATTTGCCCAAGAAATTGGTGGTCAATTGCCATTGATTCAAGACAAAGCCATTTCGAAATTATTTCAAGCATTTCATCCTTTATTATTTTTATACAATAAACGGCTTGAAAAACCTACGATTCCTGTTAATCTTACACTAGATGAAAGCAACAGAATTTTAGTGATTAGCGGCCCAAATGCAGGTGGTAAAACGGTTACATTAAAAACCGTAGGATTATTGCAAATTATGTTTCAAGCTGGACTATTGGTTCCTGCTAGTGCCGATAGTGAAATGGGTATTTTCAAACAGATGATGATTCATATTGGGGATACACAAAGTATCGAGTTTGAATTAAGTACCTATTCGGCGCATCTTACCCACATGAAACATTTCATGGAAAATGCCAATGGGAAAACGATATTTTTTATTGATGAATTGGGTAGTGGGAGTGACCCCAATTTGGGCGGTGCTTTTGCTGAAGTAATCATGGAAGAATTGGCAAAAAAGCATGCAATGGGCATCGTTACTACGCATTACCTCAATTTGAAAGTAATGGCAAATAAAGTAGCGGGCGTGTTTAATGGCGCCATGCAATTCGATGAAAAAAATCTTTTGCCCATGTACCAATTAAAAGTAGGCTCACCCGGAAGTTCATATACATTTTCTATTGCCGAACGAATAGGACTGAGCAAAAATTTAATTGAAAAAGCCAGAAAGCTAGTTAATGAAAATCATTTTCAACTGGATAAATTATTGAATTCTACAGAACAGGATATGCAGGCCATTGAAAAAGAAAAAAAACATCTTAATCAATTGCTTTTGGAAAACGAGCAGTTGAAAAAAGAAATGGAGGTTTTAATCAAAAAAGAAAAGCATCAACAAGAAGTAGAGAAATTAAAACTCACCAATAAAATTGCCGAAGACAAATTGATTTATTTAAAAGATATGGAGCGCAAATTGAAGGCGCTTGTTATCGAATGGCGTAAATCTGATAATAAAGATGGGGTTATAAAAATGATTCATTCCACATTAACTGGGCAAAAAGAAAAATATCAAGCTGAAAAGCAACAGAAAAAAATCAATGAAAAGTTTTTAGAAACGGATGCGCAAGTAAACGTTGGTAATAAAGTAAAAATGAAACAAAACAAGCAAGTAGGCATCGTTAAAGAAATACGCGGAAAAAAAGCGTTACTTCAAGTTGGGGTTGTATCCATGCTTGTGTCTATTTCAGATTTAATTGTGGTAATGGATAAGCCCGTTGTTGATGAGTCCTAGCGTTTAAGATAATTTCTTAATCAAAAAAGATTCAATGGCATTACAAGGAATAAACATCGGCTTTTCGAAAATGGTTAACGTCATTTCATTTCCTTCCACCACATATTTTCCAGAAATATTGTTGGACAATAAGCTCACATTGAAATCGCCAGAAACTAAATCTCCATTAAATGTACCGCCTTGCGATTCTACAGCCGATTTGGCTTTGTTCATAATTTCTTCCGCTGATCCTTTAAAAGGAACTTTAAATTCACATGTTGACATAATAGTATAGATTAAAATTCATTTAAAACTTGATATAGGGTATCTCTTTCCACCGCTTTTCTATTGGCTTGTTTGATTAAGGTTACCAATTCTTCGGTGGTCATTGTAGGTGTTTGTTCTTCACTTCCAGCCATTGAATATATTTTGGTAGAATCATCAATGGTTCCATCAATGTCGTTTACCCCAAAAGATAAAGTTAGTTGCGCGTTTTGTCTGCCCAACATTGGCCAATACGCTTTAATGTGTGGGAAATTATCCAAATAAATTCTCGAAATAGCATAAAGCCTCAAATCTTCGTTGGTACTGGATTCTGTAATATGGCTCATGTCGTTATTGGCATTTCTAAATTTCAACGGAATGAACGTATTGAAGCCATTTGTTTTGTCTTGTAAATCTCTGAGTTTACACATGTGGTCTATACGATGCTCATACGTTTCCATATGTCCGTACAACATCGTAGCATTGCTATGCATACCCAATTGATGCGCGGTTTCATGAATTTCAAGCCAGCCTTCGCCAGATACTTTATCGCCGGCAATAACCTTTCTAATATCTGGGTGAAACAATTCCGCTCCGCCACCAGGTAATGATTGTAAACCAGCCGCTTTCAATTGTTCAAGCCCTTCTCTTGTGGTCAGTTTCGCTTTTCTAAACATGTAATCAAGCTCAACAGCAGTGAAAGCTTTTATATGTAAATCAGGACGATGGCTTTTTATTTTTGTTATCAACTCAATAAAATAAGCCATATTCATTTTGGGATGAACGCCACCTACGATATGCACTTCTGTAACAGGCTTTCCGTCGTAACTTTTTACGATGTCCAACATTTGATCAATACTCAATTCCCAGCCTTCTTCTTTGTTGGCATACAATCTAGAATATGAACAAAAAGCACAACTGAAAACGCAAACATTTGTTGGTTCGATATGGAAATTTCTGTTGAAATAGGTGATGTCTCCGTGTTTTTGCTCACGAACATGATTGGCAAGAGCGCCCACAAAAGCTAAAGATCCATGTTCAAAAAGTTGCAAACAATCCGCATCAGTTATTCTTTCATTTTGAATCACTTTTTCTGCAATCTTGCTTAGTTCACTATTTTCTGTAAATACTTTATTGTAAAACGCACTGTTTATCATATCCAATTTTTTACAAAAATACAAGGTTAAAAATGGAAACTTAATTTTAAAATGAATTAATGCTTGAATTTTTTTTAATGATATTTATTATTTAACAAAAAAATATTAACTTGCCAATCGAGTTTAAAAGAAAAAAAACAATCATTCATGAACATTAAACAAAGATTAACCATATTAAGTTTTCTACAATTTTTTATTTGGGGTTCTTGGTTAATATCAACAGGCGGTTATTTATTTTCTTTGAAATTTACAGGTA
>VFKL01000065.1 GCA_009885535.1 Chitinophagaceae bacterium
CGAGTGTAGTACGGTTACAATTACTGTTGATGAATGTACGCCTCCTCCATGTATCAATCCTATTATTAATTCACTTTCAGAATCAATATCAATTTGTAATGGCACATCTACAGAGTTATATGTTATTAATGGTACTTTAGGTGATGCTACTGAATGGATTTGGTTTGCAAACAATTGCGGCGGTGACGAATTTGCTGGAACTGGACTTTCTATAACTGTAAGTCCTACCACCACGACTACTTATTATGTTCGTGGGCAAGGTGGTTGTGTAAATGGCGCAGAGTGTAGCTCGGTTACAATTACTGTTGATGAATGCGCGCCTCCGCCATGTTTCAGTCCTATTATTAATTCACTTTCAGAATCAATATCAATTTGTAATGGCACATCTACCGAATTATCTGTTATTAATGGTCTTTTGGCTAACGCTACAGATTGGATTTGGTATGCAAACAATTGCGGTGAAGGAATACCAGTTGGAACAGGAATTTCTATTACCGTATCTCCTACTACCACAACTACTTATTATGTTCGTGGAGAAGGAGGTTGTGTAAATGGCGCCGAGTGTAGCACGGTTACAATTACTGTTGATGAATGCGCGCCTCCGCCATGTAATAATCCTATTATTAATACACTAACAGAATCATCAACAATTTGCAAAGGCACATCTACCGAAATCGCTATTATTGATGGCACTTTGGGTGATGCTACAGATTGGACTTGGTATGCAAACAATTGCGGCGAAGTAGAACCGGTTGGAACTGGACTATCTATAACTGTAAGTCCTAGCACCACTACTACTTATTATGTTCGTGGGCAAGGTGGTTGTGTGAATGGCGGCGAGTGTAGCAATGTTACAATTACTGTCAATTCTGCAAGTGAGTCACAAACTATAGTTAACTCATGTACCAATTATGCTTGGAACGAATCAACTTACGACGAATCGGGGGTATACACTTTCGTTACGCAAAATGAAAATGGATGTGATTCAACTGCTACTTTAATTCTTACGATAAATAATTGTGCGATTGGTGCAGCACTTAATTTTGATGGAATAGATGATGTTGTTAACGGACTCGCAGGCTTAATTCCAGTTAACAATAGCCCATATACGGTATCTGTTTGGGCTCAATACACAAATCCTATTTTCGGAGAACTTGTTAACATCGTTTCTCAAGGCAGGAATTTTTATATAGGTCAAAATTTTGATGGAAACATCAGGATGGGTGATGGCAATTTCACGACAATTCCTTTTCCACAAGATGCTCAATGGCATAATTACACTGCCGTTAGAACTACAAATAATTTCTTCTTTTACTTGGATGGAAGTTTGATATATACAAGAGGAAGTGAGTATCCAAGTCCTACCAATAGTGAACCAACAGACCCTGATGGGTTTTTCCATATTGGTTCTCAATGGTCAGGCGACAGCGAATTTTTCAGGGGAAATATTGATGAGTTAAGAATTTATAATAGAGCACTGACTGCTGGAGAAATTTTATCCACAATAAACTGTGAAGCACTAAACCAACAAGCTGGTCTTATTGCAAACTATCATTTCAATGAAGGCTTTGCTTCAAACACAAATAACACCGCTCCAGAATATAATATCCTTCATGACAATAGCGAGAATGGCATTAATTTGTCAATGTCGGGATTTGCTTATGAAGGACCAACCTCAAATTGGGTTGAACCAGGAGCAGTACCATCAAACATTTCTTGCGAACTATATTGTGCCCCAGCCGATCAACCAGTTGTAAATTTCAACTTAGTTTCTAGTTGTAATGTTTCATTCGACATCGTATCAGGAGAACTCAATAACGCAACTCAATGGTCGTGGTTTAAAGATGGCTGTGGAGAAAATTTAATTGGAACAGGAACTTCAATTTCTAGGTCTCCTATAATTAGAATGGCTCTAAATGAAAATGATACTTTACCTGAAACACAAACTTTATATGTTAGAGGAGATGGAGGATGCCTTGGCACAAACATAGAATGCGTGGCAGTAAATTATCAAACTCCTCCACATCCTATTATTAACTACACTGTCAATCATACAGAATCTTGTGATAACACCAATCCGAATCAAGGAAATGGCACCATTAATGTTGAAAATATTTCTGGCGGTTTCCCTAATGAGTTTATGATATCTCAGGGAATTGCAGCGCCAGGTAGCTTACCTGTGTATACCATAGAATTGAGTGGTGAAGAATATTTTTCTAGTAACGCTACTGGCTTTTTCGAAAATTTAAAAGCTGGGACTTACTATGTAAAAGTAAAAGATGAATGGACGTGTAATATTGTTCCTGATTCGCAAATGGTAACGATTTTACAATTGTCACCAATAACTTGTATTGTACCAGATTTTACACCGCCAACAGATGGATTTAATAATGAGCCATTAGGAACTACATTATCACAAATTGCACAAGACACAACAATAATAGCAACACCAACAGAAAACCCAGGCAACTCTTTTGAAGCTGATGCTGATTTGGGCTTTATCCTAATTGATATAATTGCTGTCGAAGGCAGACACGACGAATTACTCTCACTTCTTCAAACGCCATTTTATGGTCTGAATAATATTTATGACAATGGAGACGACAGTTTAACAATCACAGGATGGTTCCCTGTAGGAAATCTTGGAAGATTAAATGCGCTTAACCCTACATTACTGCGCTTTGCCGAAGCAAATCGTAGACCAATAAACAATTCTGCGGTGCAAGGAATTGCTATAAGCAAAGGCGACATCGCCATGAAATCAGATGATGCAAGAGAAGCGTTTAACCTTGACGGTGAGGGCGTCAAAATAGGTGTCATCTCAAATAGTTACAACACCATTTCTGGAAATCCAGCTTTAAGAGATGTGATAAATGGAGATTTACCAGGAATAGAAAATTCTTATAATTCAAACCCAGTAAATGTAATTGAAGAATATCCTTTTGGCAAACAATCAGATGAAGGAAGGGCCATGCTTCAAATTGTTCATGATATTGCGCCTAAATCAAAGTTAGATTTTAGCACTGGATTTATTACATCAGGTCATTTTGCCGAATCAATCATAGCATTGGCTGATGATTCTTGTAACATTATTGTTGATGACATTACTTTCATAAATGAACCTTTCTTTACTGATGGCGTTGTGGCTAAAGCTGTTGACGAAGTAGCGTCAAGAGGAGTATCTTATTTCTCTGCAGCTGGAAATTTTGGCGACAAATCTTATGAAAATACCTTTAACCCAATTCAAGCACCGGTAGGCTTTACAGGCTTTGCACATGATTTCGGAAGCGGTGATATTTACCAAAGTGTAACCCTAAAACCAGGCGCATACAATATTGTTTTACAATGGGAAGATTCTATCTATTCATTAGGACAAACACCAGGCGCCAAAAATGATTTTGATATTTATTTGCTTAATCAAAGTGGTGGTTTATTATTTGGATTCAACAGAAAAAACATCGGTGAAGATCCTATTGAAGTACTTCCTTTTACTGTAAAAGGTATTACAAATGCTAATATCATGATCACGCGCAAATCAGGTACTGGTAATGCACGATTAAAATATGTAGTATTTAAAGGAGACATTACAATAAATGAATACAATAATGAAACCTCAACATTATTCGGCCAAGCTAATGCTGCAGGCGCTATGTCGGTAGCATCAGTATTATACACCAACACGCCAGCTTTTGGCGTTGCAACGCCAACTGTATCTTCTTTCTCTTCAAGAGGTGGAACAATTACTGATGGTACATTAAGAAACAAACCTGACTTCTCTGCGCCTAATGGAATAAATACCACGGTTTTTTTGGGTGGTGTAAATATAGATGGAGATGCGTTTCCTAATTTCTTCGGTACTTCATGCGCAGCGCCTCATGCTGCAGGAGTAGCCGCTTTATTATTACAAGGCAAAAAGAAATTCTATAATGAAAATTTACAACCGGAAGATGTAAGAAGCATACTCCAGCAAACAGCTATTGACATGTATACCTCTGGCTATGATATATATTCTGGTTACGGTTTAATACAAGCTGATACTGCAATAAGCACGTTTGCCAAACCTATTCCAAAAGCAACAAGTATAGAACTTACAGACTCAAGTCTAACACCTGGATTAGTTCCTGTGGAAATCAAAATAAATGGAAAATACTTCACCAATAACACTTCTGTGATATTCAAGTATGATACCATCCCAACAACATACATTAATTCAACAACGCTAACAGCTAATATTCCTGCATTTATTGGCAATCCACCTGTGTATGTTTACACCCCTCCTATTTCATCAAGTTTTGAAGATGGCGGAAATTCAGACTCTGTATATTTCACCAATAGTCTAATTTACAATGTTGTAGTAACTGTAGATAACAAGTCGAAAAAATACGGAGAGCAAATCCCTACATTTAGTTATCATGTAACCATTAATGGTGCGCCTATTGAAAATACAGGCTTTTCAATTGAAAATTTAGGATTAAGCGACATTGCCTATACAACATCTGCGAATGATTTGAGTGATGTGGGTAATTATTTTATACGAGCCAATTCTAGTGTAACAGACTTGAATAATCCAAACTCACTGGCTTTATCTCAATTTTGCAATTTCAGTTTTGTTAGTGGTGTACTGTCTATAGACAAATTACCATTGACGATTTCTCCAAGAGATACCACCTTAACTTATGGAAACAGCTTTAAGAAATTCAATTTTAATTACAATTACGATGATTCAAATATTGACCAAATCAATCGATTTACTATTTATAATAATTTAAAAGCAGAGCATGAGGCTGATATTGCAAAAGCAGTGGCATTGATAGATGCAAAGGTGGCGGTAAATGGAAGATCATTAGAAAATTCGGATATTGAAAATTTAAGTTTCTTGGCAAGTGAAAGATCTTTGGCTAATAGCAGAATACTTTTTAATACAAGAGGCTTAGTAAATGGAATTAACCTAAATGATACTACATATTTCGTTGATGTATCTCCTGCTTCTATCTTCAACTATCAATCAAATCCTGATTCCTGTGGATTAGAACAGCCAATTGTAAACACAAGAGGTCTTGTAAATACTCGTGGTCTTGTAAATACAAGAGGACTAGTTAATACTCGTGGGTTAGTAAACACAAGAGGTCTTGTAAATACAAGAGGACTAGTTAATGGTTTTGCAACGGTAAATGCAACAACTATTTCTGATGCAAGCAACAATGAAGTAGTAAGCATCATTGATGAGGCTGATGTGTATGCTCCTGAAGGAGATTCATTAACTTTCAAAACCATCAATCTAATTACCGGAATTGATGTGGGTACGCATGCAATTGTACCTGCAGGATTTATGAATGAGAATTTTGAAATTTCTTATGAATTGGGAAGTCTTACCATAACACCTGCAACGATTAATGCAAAAGCAAAAGATACCATTGCAGGATGTCAAGGTGAACAACCTGAGTATAGCTCAAATTTCTCAGGATATCTTTATGAAGATGCTGATTCAACAGTTGTTGAATCCAACCCGCAATACAACGTTTACAGCAGTTCGAATACAATAATGGGTTCTCAAAATTTAGAAGAAGGAACTTATACTGTATCACCATATGATGCCATTTTGAAACAACCATCTAACTATGTTATTACCTACAGTGATGGAAGTCTCACGGTGAGAAGCAAAATTATTTTAATTGCAAATGGAACTAATCCTGATTGCTTTGGTTCAAACGGAACCATTAATTTCAGTGCAACTGGCGGAACAGGAAATATTTCCTTTAAAGTAAATGACATTACTGCAACATCGCCTTATTCAGCAAGTACATCGGGCGTTTACACCATTCTAGCAACTGACGCTAATGGATGTACATCATCTCAGCAAGTAACAATTACCATTCCAACTGCAATCGAATTAGTCGCAAATGGAACAAATCCAAATTGTGCTGGTTCTAATGGAAGCATTGATTTCAGTGCAACTGGCGGAACAGGAAACATTTCTTTCAAAGTAAATGACATAACTGCAACATCACCTTATTCAGCAAACGAATCAGGTGTATATAACATTACAGTAACTGACGCCAATGGATGTACGTCATCTCAACAAGTAACGATTACCATTCCAGCTGCAATCGAATTAGTCGCAAATGGAACAAATCCAAATTGTGCCGGATCTAATGGAAGCATTAATTTCAGTGCAACTGGCGGAACAGGAAATATTTCTTTCAAAGTAAATAATATTACTGCAACATCGCCTTATACCGTTACTACTTCGGGTGTTTACACTATTCTAGCAACTGACGCTAATGGATGTACGTCAACTCAGCAAGTAACGATTACCATTCCAACGGCAATTATTTTAACGGCAACTGGAATAAATCCTAATTGCGCCGGATCTAATGGAAGCATTAATTTCAGTGCAACTGGTGGAACAGGAAATATTTCTTATAAAGTAAATGGAATTACTGCAACATCGCCTTATACCGTTAATACTTCGGGTGTTTACACCATACTAGCAACAGATGCGAATGGATGTACTAGTTCTAAACAAGTGACAATAACAGCATTAACTTCATCAATTGTTTTGACTGCTACAGGTAAAAATCCTAAATGTGGTGGGCAAAATGGGAGTATAACTTTTAGTGCAACAGGTACTACAGGAACCGTTGTTTATAGAGTAAATAACGTTGTGGCTTCGTCACCTTATTCAGTAAGTGCATCTGGCATTTATACCATTACGGTTACAGATGCCAGAGGATGTTCAACCAGTAAACTTGTTACGATAACTATTCCTCCAGTTGTAACTCTAACAGCAGTTGGCACCAATCCTTTATGCGCAGGACAGCCTGCAACAATTACATTTTGCGCTACTGGTGGTGTTGGCACATTTGAGTACGAAGTAAATAATGTTGGTGCTAGATCTCCATATGCTGTAACTACTTCAGGTACTTACGTTGTAAAAGTAGAAACTTCTGATGATTGCTACACTTCTAAAAGTGTTGTCATAACAATTCCAAGTGCTATAAACTTGTCCGCTACCGGAACAAACCCAATTTGTGCAGGTCAAAACGGAAAGATTGTATTTAGCTCAACTGGTGGCGTTGGCGCAATTGTGTATAAAGTAAACAATGTGGTTGCTACTTCTCCATACACAGCCACAACAGCTGGAACGTACACCATTACTGCTACGGATGCAAACAGATGTGTAGTAACTAAAATAGTTACAATTGCTTCTCCTACTGCCATTTCATTAACAGCAACAGGTACAAATCCAAATTGTGCAGGCTCGAATGGAAGAATTGTATTTAGTGCTACAGGTGGAACAGGTTCTATTTCGTACAAAATAAATAATGTTACGGCAACATCTCCATTCAATGCAACTTCATCTGGTACTTATACTATTTTGGCAACAGATTCTAAGGGTTGTACTGCAACAAAACAAGTAACAATCGCTTTACCAACTGCTATTGTTATAACGTCAACTGCAAACAATCCTAAATGTAATGGTCAAACTGGAAGTATTGTATTTAGTGCTACAGGAGGAACAGGTGCAATAAGCTTCAAAGTAAATAACGTAGTTGCAACCTCACCTTACACTGTTTCAACAACTGGTACTTACACCATTTTAACTACAGATACCAAAGCTTGTACTGCAACTAAAACTGTAAGCATTACCACACCAGCAGTAGTTACAGCGTCAATCAATTCAACCACATCAAGTGTATATTGTAACAGCCTTTCTTTAACAGGAATTAGCACAGCATTGGCACCATTAACATACGAGTGGTACAATCCAGCAAATATTTTAGTGTCAACTGCTAGCTCTATTTCTTTAAACAATAATAATACTGATGGCAATTACACCCTTTTTGTATCTGATGCCAACAAATGCAGAAGCACTGTAGCAGTAAAATACAATTATCTAAAACAAAATTTACTTGGCAATTACAGCGTTTTAGGATTGAAAAATGTCGCACTTAGTCAGGGGAATGTAATTAATGGATCTGTAGGGAATACCGCTTCAGGAAAATCGGTATCTATAGGATCAAATTCAACAGTAAATGGCTTTGTAAAATCAAGTGTGATTACATTATCACAACCTGTAACCGTTACTGGTGGATTAATATACAGCCCTGCAGTTGTTACACTACCTACGTTACAAACCAATACATCTTCAGTACCATCTACCAATTTCACGATTGCTGATAATGTTATCAATGCATCGGTTTCTACCAATTACAACAATTTAACTATTGGCAAAGCAGCAGTTGTAACAATAAGTGGAACGATATATGGTACTGTAACAATAGGCGAAGGGGCACAAGTAACATTCACTCAATCAACTGTAAACATCAAATCATTGGTGATGACATCAGGGAAAATAAATGTAAATTATACCACAGCTAATTTCAACGGAACAACTGTGAAGATCAAATCTTCTGTAGTTATTGGTGATAGATGTCGCGTGAATGCAAACAATGCTGTTTTTCATATGAGTGACCAGATTTCTGATGTAGAGAAATTTTCGATCAACTCTAGCGATACAAGATTTACTGGAAACATTTATATGCCTAAAGGAAAACTGCAATTAAAAGGAACTGCGGGGCCAATTGTAATGACAGGTGTTTTTATGGCTGAAAATATTGCCAGCAGTACTGCTGCCACTTGGAATGGAAATAATTGCGGCGGCAGTTTATTCGCCAGAAGTTCTGAAGCTTATTCAACTATGGAACAAATAAATTCAACAGGATTCAATGTGATTGTTTCGCCCAATCCATCACAAACTAATTTTAAACTTAAAATAAACAGTGAAAAATACGAAACAATTAGCGTTAGAATTTTAGATGCATTAGGCGTTGTAAGAGAAGTGATAAAAAATAAAACATCTGACTCAGAGATACTGGTTGGCAGCAGATTATATCCCGGAACCTATTTTGCAGAAATCATAAAAGGAAATGAAAGAAAAATTATAAAGCTAATAAAGCTTAATTAATACAAACAATTACAAACAAAAAAAGGAAGCCAATAAACGACTTCCTTTTTTTATACAAATATTTCTGCACTAATACCGATTGGATATCTATAATGGTCCGATGAAATTATCCCAAATAGCTACTATATCAGCATTGTACAAGAAATTTCTTGATTAATTTATAATTACATTTGGCATTATTCTGATTTCAATAAAACAAATAGCAAAAAAGATAATTACATTTGGAAAAAGAGAAATTAATTAAAATTTTATTGAAAAAAAGATTTGAAAAAAAACAATCCTATATCAAAATGTTTCATCGCCCTCCTACTGGCAATTTGTTTTTTTAATTTTCAATGTTTGTCACAAAGCAAACAAATCGACAGTTTGCGATTGATTATTTCAAAAGACAAAGAAGACAGCAATAAAGTAAATAATTTATTGTTACTTAGTAAATGCTTTTTCAGTATTGATCCATTAGTAACCATCAAATACGCAGAAGAAGCAAAGACATTATCCAGTAAATTAAAATATAGAAAAGGGTTGGCACTTGCTTATAAAAACATTGGCATTGCCAACTATATGCAAAGTGATAATTTTGAAGCCACTCAAAACTGGGAGAAATGCTTGACTTACTTTAAAGAATTAGGAGACAAAGCAGGTCAGGCAAATATACTAAGCAATCTTGGCGTTATTTATTTGAATCAATCAGATGACTCAAAAGCACTTGACAAATTCTTGCAATCACAAAAAATTGCTGAAGAATTGAATGACTCTTTAAGATTAGCAACTGTATTAATGAATATTGGATCTATACATGGACATAAAAAAGCAAGTTTTGACAAAGCGATTAAATCTTATCTTCAATCATTGTCAATCTGTGAAGCACTGAAAGATAAAGATGCATTAGGAACAGTACTTGTGAATCTCGGAGAAATTTATTACGAAAAAGAAATACTTGATTCCTCCCTTTTTTATTTGCAGAAATCTCTAGTGGTTTATGAAGGCTCAGAAAATATCCCCTATTCTTATATTTATATAGGAAAAGTCTACACAAAAAAAGGTGACTATGAAAATGCAATTTTGAATGAAAACCTTGCATTTGAAATCGCCCAGAAATTGAATGGCAAATTGGATATGACAAAAGCACTACTTGCTTTGGGAAATACCTACAAACAAAAAGGAGAAATAAAGAAATCCGTCGATTATTACCTAAAGGGCATTGATATTGCCACTGAAATAAAAGCAACATTTGAGCTCAAGGATTTATACCAAGGCATTTCTTCATCTTATAGCATGCTAAGAGATTATAACAACGCCTTCAAATACCAAACTTTATTGTTAGGAATAAAGGATACTATTTATAACAATGAAAATGAAAAAAAGCTGGCTTCGCAGATTTTTAATTCTGAAATAGAAAAAAAAGAAGGCCAAATAACTCTTCAAAATCAAACCATTCAACGTCAGAAAATGATTCGAAATACTTTCATCATAGGATTCGCCATCGTAATCATTTTCGCTGGGATATTTTTAAAACAACGAAATAAAATTTCAAAAGAAAAGCAAAGAAGCGAAGAATTATTGTTGAATATTCTTCCTGAAGAAACCGCTGAAGAGTTGAAAAACACCGGAACAGCAACCGCTAAAAGCTATGATTCCGTCACTGTATTGTTTACAGATTTTAAAGATTTCACCAAGCTATCTGAGTTACTAACCCCTAAGGAATTGGTGGCTGAAATCAACGAGTGTTTTTCTGCATTTGATGCCATTATGCATAAGTATGGAATAGAAAAGATAAAAACTATCGGAGATGCCTACATGGCGGCAGGCGGCTTACCTACCATTAATGAAACGCACCCGTTTGATGTAGTTAAGGCTGCATTGGAGATTAGAGATTTTATGCAAAAACTGGGAGAAACAAAACAAGCAGAAGGCAAATTATTTTTCAGAATCAGAATTGGGATTCATACCGGACCTGTAGTATCTGGAATTGTTGGAACAAAAAAGTTTGCTTACGACATTTGGGGCGACACCGTAAACACAGCATCTAGAATGGAATCATCAGGAGAAATCGGGAAAGTAAATATTAGTGAAAGCACCTTTAATTTAATCAAAGATGAATTCCAATGTGTACATCGCGGCAAACTCGCAGCAAAAAACAAAGGCGAAATAGAC
>VFKL01000093.1 GCA_009885535.1 Chitinophagaceae bacterium
AATTAAAAGCAGGTATCGATAAAGCAGCTACAGAATTGATGAAGTCAAAAGGTGCTTCATTGGTGGTATGTGGAAGTAATGATGTAAATATTCAAGTTATTGTAAACGCCATTAATGAAATCGTAGGTGCAAATGGTACTACGATAAATTGGTCGGCCACAAATAATACACGCAAAGGAACTGATGCCGAAATGGCTAAATTGGTTGCAGATATAAACGCTGGTCAAATAGGCGCTTTATTGGTTTACGGTTGCAACCCGGTTTATACATCTGCTGATGGAAAGAAGTTGGGAGAAGCTATTGCTAAACTTCCTTTAAGTATTTCAATGAATGGCAGCTTAGATGAAACTACAGAGCAATGTAAATTTGTTATTCCTGCACACCATTGGTTAGAAAGCTGGGGAGATGCAGAAATAAAAACTGGACAATACAGTTTTATTCAACCTTTAATAAACCCTCTATTTAAAACAAGGGCATTCCAATCATCATTGATGAAATGGAGTGGTGGTGCAGTAGCAACAACTACCGCTTCAAAAGACAGCACTGGAAAAGCAATTGCTGTTGCTAAAGTTGAAGGTGCGGATTACGATGCATTCTTTAAAAACTATTGGACTTCGAAATTAGGAAGCGCAGATTTATTTGATAAAGCTTTGCAAGATGGTGTAGTAGAAACGGCTTATTCATTATCTGCTGCAACTTTCAACGGAAGCACTTTAGCAGCTTCTGCTTCAAAATTAGCAGCAACAAAATCTGGTGCTATCGAAGTGGTTCTATATCAAAAAGTAGCCATCGGTACGGGTACTCAAGCAAACAATCCATGGTTGCAAGAATTACCTGATCCAATTTCAAAAGTAACTTGGGACAACTACGCAATGGTTAGCCCTGAATTGGCAAAAACTTTGGTTGGTTTAGATATCATGAACAACCAACGTCAAGCGGATAGCTATGAAGTAACTCCTGAAAAACCAGTTATTAAAATCACTGCAAACGGAAAATCTATTGAGCTTCCTGTTTTGGTTTTACCAGGTTTAAACAATTCAACCATCGCGGTTGCATTAGGATACGGTAGAGCAAGTGCCGATGAAAAATTATCATTAGAAAGAGTTGGACGTTCTGCGACAGGAGCAGGTAAAAACGCTTATCCTCTAGTTGGATTTGATGGCAGTTCTTTTGTCTACAATATGGTAGCAACTGCTGAAAAAACAAATAACACCTATCCATTGGCTCAAACACAGGTGCATGGTTCATCAGAATCAAGACCTATAATTTATGAAACCAATCTTGCAAGTTTCTTAGCAAATCCTGAGGCGGTTTTAGAAGAACCAAATCATGAAAAAGTTATTTTACTTGCAGAAGGGAAAACAGATTACGTAAAAGATGGAACCATGTACCCAGACTTTGTTAAGCCTGGTATTAAGTGGGGAATGAGCATCGATTTAAATACTTGTACAGGTTGTAGCGCTTGCGTAGTGGCTTGTACAGCTGAAAATAACGTGAGTGTTGTTGGTAAAATTCAAGTGCAAAAAGCACATGAAATGCATTGGTTGAGAATTGATCGTTATTTTACTGGAGATGTAAAAAATCCAGATGTAGTTTTCCAACCGATGATGTGTCAACATTGCGATAATGCGCCTTGTGAAAACGTTTGTCCGGTTGCCGCTACAAATCACAGTTCTGAAGGGTTAAACCAAATGACGTACAATCGTTGTATTGGTACAAGATATTGCGCAAATAACTGTCCATTTAAAGTGCGTCGTTTCAACTGGTTAGATTTCACAGGATCAGATAGCTTTAAAGACAATCAACAACCATTACGTGGTTCTGAATTAGATGAAGCTGTATTCCAAATGAATGACGATTTAACCAGAATGGTGTTGAATCCAGATGTTACCGTTCGTTCAAGAGGCGTAATCGAAAAATGTTCTTTCTGCGTACAACGTTTACAAGAAACTAAATTAGAAGCTAAAAAACAACAAGACCCATCTTTGGTTCGTGATGTGAAAACAGCATGTATGCAAGCTTGTCCTACAAATGCCATCAGTTTTGGTAATGTAAATGATAAGCAAAGTATGGTGTCAAAAGCAAGAGCAGATAAGCATCGTAATTTCTATGTTTTAGAACAATTACACGTTCTACCAAATGTGAGTTATTTAGCAAAAATTAGAAATACCGACAGACACATTGGTGTAATCGAAGAACATGAAGCTGGTGCAGAACATAAAGCAACAGAAAAAAACGAGCAAAAACACGGTTAGGATTTTAATTAATAAAAGAGAAACAGCTATATAAACTGGCAAAAAGCTAAAAAGAATATGTCATTACTCAAATACGAATCACAGATTAGAGAACCACTTATTGGAGGGGACAAGACTTATCATCAAATAACTGAAGATATTATCAAGCCCATTGAGATGAAACCATCTCGTCTTTGGTACATTGGTTTTTTCATTAGTCTTGGACTTTTACTTTTTGGTGCGTATAGCGTTTACAGAGAGGTAACTTATGGTATTGGCCAGTGGAATTTGAACAAAACCATTGGATGGGGTTGGGATATTACCAATTTCGTTTGGTGGGTTGGTATTGGTCATGCTGGAACGTTGATTTCGGCGATATTATTATTGTTCCGTCAAGGTTGGAGAACAGGTGTAAATAGAGCTGCAGAGGCGATGACAATATTTGCGGTAATGTGCGCTGGTCAGTTTCCAATTTGGCATATGGGTCGTGTTTGGATGGCGTTCTTCGTATTGCCTTACCCCAATTCACGTGGTCCTTTATGGGTAAATTTTAACTCTCCATTACTTTGGGACGTATTTGCGATTTCAACTTATTTCACTGTTTCTTTATTGTTCTGGTATTCTGGTTTAATTCCAGATTTAGCAACCGTTAGAGATCGTGCAAAAACAAAATTGCGTAAATTATTATACGGTGTTGCATCATTTGGTTGGACAGGAAGTACCAAACATTGGCAACGTCATGAATCATTATCATTGGTATTGGCAGGATTAAGTACACCACTTGTACTTTCTGTACATACGATTGTATCTTTTGACTTCGCAACTTCGGTAATACCGGGTTGGCATACGACCATCTTCCCGCCATACTTCGTGGCAGGTGCCGTATTCAGTGGATTTGCGATGGTACAAACGCTTTTAATTGTAGTAAGAAAAGTAATGGGTTTACAAGATTACATTACTTTAGGTCACATCGAAGCGATGAATAAAATCATCGTATTAACCGGAAGTATCGTTGGTTGTGCGTATTTAACAGAGTTGTTCATCGCGTGGTACGGACAAAATCCTTACGAATGGTATGCATTCAGCCAAAACAGAGCAAACTTATTTAGCCCATATGGTTGGAGTTATTGGTTGATGATGTTTTGTAACGTGGTTTCTCCTCAGTTATTCTGGAGCAGCAAATTAAGAAGAAACATCACCGTAACATTCTTCATGAGTATCATTGTAAATATTGGAATGTGGTACGAGCGTTTTGTAATTATCGTTACTTCAATTTATCGTGATTTCTTACCATCAAGTTGGAGTACATATTACAGCCCTACAATTTGGGAAATTGGTTTCTACTTGGGAACGTTCGGTTTGTTCTTTACTTGCTTCTTCTTATTTGCAAAATACTTCCCTGTTGTAGCTGTGGCTGAGGTAAAATCAATATTGAAAACAACTGGTGAAAATTACAAAGCAAAAATGACAGATACGGATAAAATGGATGCAGAGAAATTTTATATCGAAGAAGTAGAACACGCGCATTAAAAACGAAAAATTAGAAATTCAAAAAAGAAGAGAGCAGTTATAAATTAAGAAATAAGATTTTTAACTTTTAACTCTTGACTTTTAAATTAATTAATAAGAAATATAAATAACATGGCTGGAGGAATAAAAAAATTCGTAGTTGGTTCATTTGATGATGAGGCAGTTTTGTTTCCCGCGGTAAAAAATGTACGCAAAGCTGGATATAAAATCCATGATGTGTACACGCCTTTTCCAATACATGGTTTAGATCATGCAATGGGATTAAGAGAAACAAGTTTACATACTGCCGGATTCATTTTTGCGGCAACTGGAACTACTACAGCATTGAGTTGTATCAGCTGGATTTTCACCAAAGATTGGCCTTTAAACATTGGAGGTAAACCAAATTTCGCTTTACCAGCTTGGATTCCAATTACTTTTGAATTAACGGTTTTGTTTTCTGCAGTAGGAATGGTACTAACATTTTGTTACCTATGTCAATTGTCTCCATTTATTAAAAAACATCATTTTCATGCTCGTGCTACTGATGATCTTTTTGTAATGGCCATTGAATGTACAGACAAAACAGATGATGCAGAATTACAAAGCTTTTTAGAAAAGGCTGGAGCCAAAGAAATTAATATTCAGGTAGCGGAAACTGGATGGTGGATAGGCAGATACGATAAAGAACAAAAATTATACAGAGAAGAAAAAGGATACTAATTTGAAATAAATCAAATTGATATAGTTTTCAAATTCAACCCAGTTGAAATTATTAAGATAAAGCATTTAGAATAATGAAAAAAATTGCAACACTCGGTTTACTGGTTTTATTAGCAGCAATTGCCTTCGTTTCTTGCGACGACAAGCGACGTGTGCCAGGAAAAATATATATGCCAGATATGACGTACAGTAGGGCTTATGAAACGTATCATTATAGAGATTCCGCAATATTTACCAATGATGCAACAAATAAAGGCGGAAAAATATTTTACAACAATATTCCAGTTTCTGGAACGATAAAAAAAGGAGAATTATTTCCATATACTTTACCCAACGACAGCAATGGGTATAAAATGAGTGCAATGGTAAAAAATCCAATTGAAAGCATGACAGAAGCTGAAATGAAAGAATCTGCTCGTTTGTTTAATATCAATTGTGCGATTTGTCATGGTGAAAAAGGAGCAGGAAATGGTCCAATTGCAACAGCTGGAAAAATTGGTGGAATTGCAAACCTTACTCTAGACTCATATGTAAAAATGGCTGACGGTACCATGTATCATTCCATTCAATATGGTAAAAATAGCATGGGAAGTTATGCTTCACAGTTAGATAGAAAGCAACGTTGGATGATTATTAAATATATCCGCACATTGCAACCAAAAGCAGTTGTAGAAACAGCAAAAGCAGACACAACTAAAAAAATATAATAACAGAAAAAAACCAACTCGTTTAGAGCGGGTGTTTTATAAAAAATAAAGTTTATTTAGATGAATCATCAATTTGAATTACCAAGCAGCTACAAAAAATGGACATGGGGACTGATCGGAGCGGGCGCAATTGCCGTGTTGTATGGTATTATAATGTTTCACCCATTTGCAGCACCTGCAGCTCATGGACATGGAGGTGCTCACGAAGCAGCAGATTCTGGAACAAGATTTTGGGCGACATTATTACAAAATAGTGTGTTTTGGTTATTGGTTGTAAATGCAGCTATGTTTTTTATCTGTGTTACAACAATGGCTATGGGTGGTTGGCAAGTTGCATTAAGAAGAGTACCAGAAGCTATTTCAAGCGTGGTGCCTATTCTTGGTATTGTAACCTTTGTAGTTCTGATGGGTATTGTTCTTTTTGGAAGAACAGATATTTTTCATTGGTTAGATGCTGAGGCTGTAAAACACGATAAAATATTAAACGGTAAAAAAGGATTTTTAAATCCAACCTTCTTTACCATTTGGTCTGCAATAAGCATATTTATGTGGTGGTTTTTAGGAAAGAAAATGCGCACACTTAGTTTAGAGTCTGATAAAAATGGTCAGATGGATTATGCAACTGGAAAAAAATGGATATTTAAAAATACCGTTTGGGCTTCTTTATATTGTGTATTCTTTGGTTTATCAGTAGCTTCAACTATTCCATGGTTGTGGTTGATGAGCATTGATCCACATTGGTATAGTACGATGTATAGCTGGTACACTTTTGCAAGTAGCTTTGTATCTGGAATGTCGTTGATCGCAATTTTTGTAGTATTCCTAAAAAACAAAGGTTATTTAGAATACGTAACAGAAGAGCATTTACATGACGTAGGTAAATTTATGTTTGCGTTTTCTGTATTCTGGACTTACTTATGGTTTTCTCAATACATGTTGATTTGGTATAGCAATCAACCAGAGGAAACAAAATATTTTATCGAAAGAATTGGAACTGCAGAAAAAACTGGTCCTTACAACACATTGTTTTTTGTAAATCTAGCCATGAACTTTTTATGTCCTTTGTTGATTTTAATGAAAAGAGGTGCAAAAAGAAACTGGACTTTATTAACGATAATGGCAGTTTTAATTATTGTAGGTCACTGGATTGATTTTTACCAAATGGTTATGCCTGGGACAGTAAAAGCACATCCTAAATTTGGTATATTTGAAATCGGAATACCTATGTTATTTATCGGATTAATTATGTTAGGTGTGGGAAAATATTTATCCAAGCACTCACTTTTGATGAAAAATCATCCTTTCTTAAAAGAAAGTATGATTCATCACACATAGTGAACTTTTGACACAGAAAAATTGTTTTTAATAAAAATACCTGTTGATTACACTAGGTAAAAACAGAATAAAATTTTAACCAATGAAGGAGCTTTTATATGTTGCTATTACCGTGATGGTTTTTGTTGTGATTTTTCAAATTGCAAAAGCAAGTGAATACGTAAGTGTTTTGAAAGGAGAAGAAAAAACGCGTAAACAAAATAATAAAATCAATGGATTTTTATTCATTACGTTTTTAATTCTTGGTCTTTTTGGCGCATGGTATTGTAATGAATTGTATTATGGAAAAACATTGTTTCCCCAAGGTTCAGCTTCAGTTGAAGGAGAGAAAATCGATTTAATGCTTTACATTACGATTGCTGTAACAGGGGTTGTATTTGTAATCACACAAGTTTTATTATTTTGGTTTGCTTTTAAATACCAAGAATCAGATACCAAAAAAGCATATTATTTTCCACACAATACCAAACTTGAATTATTATGGACAACAGTTCCAGCAATATTTCTAACTATATTGGTTGTATTTGGATTAAAATTTTGGTTTAAAATAACTGGTGATGCTCCAAAGGAAGCCATTGTAGTTGAAATTACCGGACATCAGTTTGCTTGGGATATGCGTTATCCTGGATCTGATGGAAAATTAGGAAAGAAGAATTATAAATTATACAACAATCCAAGTGGAAACACATTAGGCGTTGATTTTGAAGATCCTGAATCTTGGGATGATTTGCACACAACTGAAATGCATTTGCCTTTAGGTAAACCTGTAAAATTGGTCATCAATGCCATGGATGTAATTCATGATGTGGGTTTACCACACTTTAGAATGAAAATGGATGCCGTACCTGGTATTCCAACAACATTATGGTTTACTCCAAAATATACAACAGCAGAAATGAAAAAACGCACTGGAAATCCAAACTTTGTGTATGAAATCAGTTGCGATCAAATATGCGGAAAAGGTCACTTTTCTATGAGAGGTATAATAACTGTAGAATCAGAGGCTGATTATAACAAATGGTTGGCATCTCAAAAACCAGAATACTTTACGTTATTTCCAAGCAAAAATCCATTGAAGAAAGAATCGGTTGAAACAGACAGCACAACATCTACTAAACCAATGGCTCAATTAACAAAAAATCCGTAATAACACAATTAATAAATAGTTATGAGTACAGCAATTTTAAACGAAACAGCGCAACACGAAGTACATGGAGAAGCACATCACGAGCATCACCATCAGGAAACATTTTTGACAAAATATATTTTTAGTCAAGATCACAAAATGATTGCAAAACAATTTTTAGTAACCGGAATTATTTGGGCTTTTATTGGTGGTTTGTTTTCGGTTGTATTCCGTTTACAATTGGCAGATCCAAATGCTACATACCCCTTCCTTGAAGATTTTTTAGGACATTGGGCAAAAGGTGGTAAACTTCAACCTGAATTCTATTATGCGTTAGTTACTATGCATGGAACTATTTTGGTTTTCTTTGTATTAACTGCTGGTTTGAGTGGAACTTTTGCAAACTTTCTTATTCCGCTTCAAATCGGAGCTAGAGATATGGCGTCTCCATTATTAAATATGCTTAGCTATTGGTTTTTCTTCTTAGCTTCTATAATAATGTTGTCTTCTTTATTTGTTCAAACTGGACCTGCAAGTGGTGGTTGGACAATATATCCTCCTTTAAGTGCATTGGGTGAGGCTTCACAAGGAAGTAAAATAGGAATGGATTTGTGGTTGGTAAGTATGGCTATGTTTATCGTTTCATCATTATTAGGTGGACTAAACTATATCACAACTATTTTAAACATGCGTACCAAAGGAATGAGCATGACAAGAATGCCTTTAACCATTTGGGCTTTATTTTTTACCGCTGTTTTAGGGGTATTGTCATTCCCGGTTTTATTATCAGGTGCAATCTTATTGTTGTTTGACAGAAATTTAGGGACTAGCTTTTATTTGAGTGATATCGTAGTAGCTGGAAAAATTATGCCTAATGAAGGTGGTAGTGCTATTCTATTCCAACATTTATTTTGGTTCTTAGGTCATCCAGAAGTATATATCATTCTATTACCTGCAATGGGAATGTCTTCAGAAATCTTATCTGTAAATAGCCGTAAACCAATTTTCGGTTATATGGCAATGGTAGGTTCGTTATTTGCAATTACTATTCTAGCGTTTTTAGTTTGGGCACATCATATGTTTGTAACTGGATTGAATCCTTTCTTAGGATCGGTTTTCGTACTATTAACTTTATTAATCGCTGTACCATCAGCTATTAAAGTATTTAACTGGCTTACCACGTTATGGAGAGGAAATATCCGTTTCACGCCAGCGATGATGTTTGCCATTGGATTTGTAAGTTTGTTTATTAGTGGAGGTTTAACTGGTATATTCTTAGGTAACTCTGCATTGGATATACATTTACATGATACTTATTTCGTAATTGCGCATTTCCATATAGTAATGGGTGTGGCTTCTTTCTTTGGATTGTTTGCTGGTGTTTATCATTGGTATCCAAAAATGTTTGGTCGTTATTTAAACAATACCTTATCGTATATCCATTTTTGGATTACAATTGTAGGGGCATATTTAATTTTCTGGCCAATGCACTACGAAGGACTAGCAGGTATGCCACGTCGTTATTATGATTTCTCAAACTGGGAATCATTCAAAAACTTTGGTGGACTAAATCAATTTATAAGCATTATTGCGATGTTGGTTTTTGCAGCGCAAATATTATTTATAATTAACTTCTTCTATAGTATCTGGAAAGGAAGAAAAGTAACTACTTTAAATCCTTGGAACGCCAATACTTTAGAGTGGACAACACCAATTCGTCCAGGACACGGAAACTGGCCTGGTGATATTCCAGAAGTACATCGCTGGCCTTATGACTATGCAAAAGACGGGAAAGATTTTATTCCGCAGGATGTACCGGTAGGGGATGATGAAAGTAAACATTAAAAAAAATAAGTGCAGGAAAATAAAACCATATCCAATTCAACATCGTTTGCATTGGCAAGTAAAGTGAAAGATTATTTTTTATTGATCAAATTCACCTTGAGTTTTATGGTTGTGTTTAGTACCGTAATCAGTTACTTACTTGCACCAAATATCAGTTTTGATCTGATACAAGTTCTTTTACTTTTTGTAGGTGGTATATTGGTTACAGGATCAGCAAATACCATTAACCAAATTCTTGAAAAAGATACAGATGCGTTGATGAAACGTACTGCGAGTAGACCAGTTTCAAGCGGAAGAATGTCTTCAAACGAAGCTTGGGCTTTTGCTGGTATTTCGGGTGCTGTTGGTATACTAATTATGTATACGTTTAGTTTTGAAGCGGCATGGTTGAGTTTATTGAGTTTGGTATTATACGGCTTCGTATATACACCGCTTAAAAAAATCAATTCAACTGCAGTTTTTGTAGGTGCAATACCGGGAGCTTTACCTTGCTTAATTGGATGGGTAGCAAGTTTTGGTGATGGAAATGATAACAATTGGACAGGTGGCTGGATTTTATTTGCTATTCAATTTCTCTGGCAGTTTCCACATTTTTGGGCAATTGCCTGGGTAGCGCATAAAGACTATAGTGCAGCTGGTTTCAAATTGCTGCCTAGTGATAAAGGACCTACAAAATTCACGGCTATACAAACCATCATGTATAGCGCTCTTATGATACCAGTAGGAATTTTGCCATTCATGTATCACATCAGTGGCGAAATAAGCATGTGGATCTTGTTGGTTTGTAATTTGTATATGGTGTATGTGAGCGTGATGTTGTTTATAAAAATGGACATTCCTGCCGCAAGGAAAGTAATGTTTAGTTCTTATTTTTATTTAATGATTGTTTTTCTAAGTTTGTATGCCAATAAATGGCCTACACAAAATAAATCTTTAGGCATACAAAACAATGTGGAATGGAAAAAGAGGTAATTAAACCAAAAAATAAAATACATCCACACAAATTTACTTTGTGGGTTGGAATTGGTAGTATTGTAATGATGTTTGCTGGATTAACAAGTGCTTACATTGTAAAACGTAATCAATCTGGTTGGGTTAGTTACGATTTACCTATTGCATTTTATTATAGTACAATCGTAATTATTTTAAGCAGTTTAACTGTTCATTTAGCAGAAAAAGCGTTTAAAGTAAGGGAAATGTCTAAGTACAGAAAACTGATCGCATTAACTTTATTTTTAGGTCTTATTTTTACAGTGACTCAATTTTTTGGGTTCAAAGAATTCTGGAAAATGGGCATGACGCTACAAGCTAATGTGTCATTTTCATTTTTGTATGTTATAGTAGGTTTGCATGCATTACATATAATTGGAGGTGTAATTGCAATGATTGTAATGTCTTTAAAAGCATTCAGTTCAAAAAGCAGAAGCTACAGTATAGTGCCGGTACAATTGATATCAACATACTGGCATTTTGTAGATATATTATGGATTTATTTATTGATCTTTTTGATCATGATCAAGTAAGAAATTAAAATTAATAAGTAAAAATTTAAAAAACCGAGATTGATTTTTTGAATTTTTATTTAGATAAAACAAAAGAATAATTATGGGATCAACAGCAATTCCTACAGGAACAAAATGGTGGAGTGGTGGAAAAAGTCCATTCAATGTGAGCTATGGTAAAGTGATGATGTGGTATTTTCTAATGAGTGATGCTTTTACATTCGGCGCTTTTTTGATCAGTTATGGTACAATACGTTTTAGCGTAAACAATTGGGCTGATCCTAACCAAGTGTTTAATTCATTTCCTTTTGCAGGTCATGCAAATCTTCCACTTGCATTCGTGAGTTTAATGACGTTTATTTTGATTTTCAGTTCGGTTACTATGGTATTAGCAGTACATGAAGGTCATCAAATGAATAAAAAGGGTGTAGAGAAATTTATGATTCTTACGATTATTGGTGGTGCAGCTTTCTTAGGTTGTCAAGCTTGGGAGTGGACGCATTTATTAACTGGAGAACACGTTGCCATGTTAAACGATGGTACTTTATCTGTATTGCCAACAACCGTTAAAATGAATCCTTGGGGTGAAGCATTATCTCAAACTGAAATGGTAAATGCATTACAAAAAACATCGCATGAGCAATTGGTAACCATTGCAAATACTTTACATCACGGTGCTGAAAATGCACATCATGCAGTTACATCATTAACAAACCAAGAACTAATCAATCAAATTGCATCGTCCGAAATTCATGCAACACATACAGGTCCGATTGCATTTGGCGGTTACTTTTTTGGTATTACTGGTTTCCACGGTTTCCACGTTTTAAGTGGTGTGGTTATCAATATTATCATGTACATCAAAACCAAATTAGGACATTTCGAACAAAGAGGTCATTATGAAATGATCGAAAAAGCAGGATTATATTGGCACTTTGTAGATCTAGTTTGGGTATTTGTATTCCTTTGTTTTTATCTGGTTTAATTTTATTTAAAATCTATTTAAAGAATCATAATTATGTCGGCACAACATTTCGAGAATCCTGAAGTTACTTTTCAACCAGATCATTCTGGTGGTACTAAAAAGATATGGAAAATATTTTGGGTATTATCAGCACTTACAATCATTGAATTGGCACTTGGTTATTTTCTATACGCCAAAAACGGACAATTAGGCGATGCTGTGGTTTTGAGTACGAAAATTGTAATTGGTATTTTAACCCTTGCAAAAGCATATTATATCGTTTCGGTTTTTATGCATTTGGGAGATGAAGTTAGAAATCTAATCATGACCATTATCGTTCCATTGGTTTTGTTTGTTTGGTTTATTATAGCTTTTTTGGCTGATGGCAGTAGCTGGAAAAATTTAAGAAATACAAGAGGCAAAAGTAGAACGTACCAAACTGAAGAAGTAAGCAAAGAAGCGGTTGAATCACATAAATAATTCATTTACATATTTTATATGAAACCATCGTTTGCCATTGGGGGAACGATGGTTTTTTTAATGTATAAGATGTTTAGGAAGTTTGGGATGTTTGTGAAGTTCAAGAGGTTCAATTTGTTCAATAAGTTCAAAAGGTTAAAAACACCAAACACCAAACACCAAACACCAAACACCAAACAAAAAACGAAATTGAATAAGAAAACAATAATGGCGCTTACTTTAGCAATGCTGCTTCCATTAACTGGATATTGGCTTGTGAAATATTACGGCAAAGATGCTGTACATATGCCTGCACATTATTTTTACGATAGTATTGGCGTAATACAAAAAAGAGGTAAAACTGTAAATGATACCCTTTGGCACCAAGTAAAAAACATTCAATTTACCAATCAGCTTGGAAAAAAAGTTTCATTGGATGATTTGCACGGAAAAATTATAGTCATCGATTTTTTCTTTTCGAGATGTCCTTCGATTTGTCCTGGTTTGGCACGTTCGATGAAAAAAGTACAAGAATCTTTCAAAAAAAATCCCGATATAGTTCAATTTATAAGCATTAGCATCGACCCAGAAAACGATAGCGTACCACAATTGAGGAAATTTGCCGATAAATTAAATATCAATCACGATTATTGGTGGTTTGTAACGGGCGATAAAAAAGAAATTTATGATTTTGCATTTAATGAAATGAAGGCAAACATTGCAGATACAAAAGTAGATACCGCTTTTATTCATACAGAAAACTTTTTCTTATTAGATACCAATCGTGTGATTCGTGGATGGTATAATGGTTTTGATACCTTAAAAATGGCCAAACTTGCAAGAGATATTCCGACAATCATGTTGGAAAAAGACAAAAAAAGCCCATCGATTTTCAGGGAATTTATCCCTTATTTACCAGTAATATTTATTGGAATCGGATTGATAATATTTGTAGTCGGATTATTAAATAGAATTAAAAATAAAACCAATGCTAACACCAACACTTAAAAAAAACGATAAAAAAGCAAAGCTGTTTATATATGCTGTGTCAATCATTGTATTTGCTGCAGTAGTTATTTTAAGCAAAGTAAAATTACAATTAGATCTGCCATTTAATCCACATGTATTTGCAACTTTCAGTGCGTGTATAAACTCAATAGTGGCTGTTTTATTGCTTGCTGGATTAATCACCGTAAAGCAAAAAAAATATGGCATACACAAAAAAATTATGCTATCTGCGATCGTATTGTCGGTGTTATTTCTATTGAGCTATATCGCACATCATTTATTAACAGACGAAACAAAATTTGGTGGTGAAGGAATAGTAAAAACAGTTTATTATGTAATTCTATTTACCCATATTCCTTTAGCAGGAATTATCTTACCATTTATTTTATTCACGGCTTATCGTGCTTTAATTGGAGAGTATGAGCAACATAAAAAGCTTACAAGAATAACTTGGCCAATTTGGTTTTATGTAGCTGTAACAGGCGTAATTGTTTATTTGATGATTAGTCCTTATTATGTTTAGCCGTTTTATTGTCTTTTTCATCATCGCCTAATGTAGTTATACCGCCACTTACGGCGAATTTCATAAATTGTGTACTGCCTACATTTTTGATGTCTTTAACCCTTGATTTAGGAACTACATATACATTTCCAGCAACCGAATAAGCCGAAGGAATATAAACGGCCACATGCTCTGGCAAATCGAATTCACTCATATCATCTTTGGTAACAAACCCCAAACGCCAAACTTCAGAATCATCTACATTAGCCAATACACTATGTGTGAACTTCTTCTTGTCTCCTGTAAATGCCTCAAAAAAATCACGGGTGGTAGAATATATGTGCTTTAATCCAGGAACTCGATGCATAATTCTATCCAAATAATTAACTATTCGGTTTGTAATAAAAAAATAACTGAAATAACCAATCAATACAATAACAAAAATGATGGCCATAAAGCCCAATCCATAATTTTGAACATGCACATTTCCTTTATCATCAATAAAAGTGAAGAATGGAATTAAACCATCTACCGAACTAACCACTACAAAAATTACATAAAAGGTGATGAGTAAGGGCGCCAATACCAAAAGTCCTTGTAAAAAATATTGAAGCAGTTTTTTAAATTCAAATTTATTTTTCATTCAAATGAAATTATGTTCAAAAGTAAAGCTTTATAAATGATGCAGAGGAAATTTAAATCATTGAGAGTAAATTTTCGACTGGAAGCCCCTATCCCCAACCCTTTCCCCAAAGGTGAAGGGAGCGTGAGCATCCTGACTTTCAAGAAGCACGATAGATTCAAAATGTCAAAACGGAAAATAGTTCCAACTTCCCCCTTGGGGGATTGAGGGGGCTTCTTTAAAAAACTTCCACAGAAACTTTTTATCCACAAAAAGTTTCCATAGTTTTGCGCCGTCAATGAAAGAATTAAACGATACAGGAAAAAGAGTGCTTTTGCAAGCCCATGATTTGTTTATGCAATACGGGTTGAAAAGTGTGAGCATGGACGACATCGCTTCTAAATTGGGTATTAGCAAAAAAACGATTTACCTCTATTTTGAAGACAAAGAGCAGTTGGTTGCAGAAGTGGTTAAATACATCACAGAAAATAACCAGCAAGTTTGCGATGCCGATTCGGCTAATTCGGAAGATGCCATTCATGAAATATTTTTAGCCATGAAACAAATGTCTAAATTATTTCAAACGATGAATCCTTCGATATTGTTCGACTTACAAAAATATTATCCCAAGGCATTTAATCATTTCCTGCTACATAAAAACGAATACATCTACAATAAGATAAAACTCAATTTGATAAAAGGAATAAAAGAAAATCTTTATCGAGATGATTTGGATTTGGAAATTATTTCAAAATTACGCGTAGAATGTATTGTCATGCCTTTCAGTGTTGAATTTCAAAATAATATAAAAGTAGATTTGGTACACATTTCTCAAGAAATTACCACACATTTTTTACATGGAATTGTCAGTGCAAAAGGGTTGAAACAAATTTTAAAACACAATAAACAATTTTCAAAAAAACAATAAACATGATGCTAAAATTTAGATGTTTAATCCCTCTGTTATCTTTAATGATTTCAACTCAAGGTTTGAAGGCTCAAAATGTTCGTTCGTTTTCGGCAAAGCAAGCGGTAGATTTTGCCATGGAAAATGCCATTGAAGTCAAAAATGCGTTAATAGATATTCAAATCCAAAAACAAACCAACCGAGAGATTACTGCACTTGCTTATCCTCAATTAAATGGTTCAATCGGTGGAACGCATTTCATAGATATTCCAGTTACAACCCTTCCAAATTTTATTTCACCATCTGTTTATAATGTCTTAATTAATAATGGCGTGGTTGATGGAGGTGGAAACCCGATTCAATTTCCTGCGGGTGGCTTTGGAAATGTAGCCGCAAAATTTGGTACCGCTTGGAATGCAAACGGTGGAATGGATATTTCACAAATTCTTTTTGACGGACAAGTGTTTATTGGATTAAAAGCCAGAAGTGCAGCCATCGCTTTGGCTACTCAATCAGCAGCAGTAACTAAAGAACAAATAAAAGCCAATGTATATAAGCTCTATTATCAATTGGTCGTTGGAAAAAAACAAGCAACTAGTATTGATGCAAATATTGAACGTTTTGAAAAGCTTTTAAATGACACCAAAGAGATTTATAAAAATGGTTTTGCTGAACAATTGGATGCGGATAAAGTAGAAGTGCAACTAAACAATTTAAAAACAGAAAAAATTAAAATTGACAATCAACTTGATATTGGAAATGCAGCATTAAAGTTTTTAATTAATCTTCCTCAAAAAGAAACACTCGTACTAACGGATAGCTTAAACGAAGATGAGATAAAATCAATTTCATTAACAGATAGCATCAATTTTAAAAACCGAGTTGAGTATCAGCAATTATCTACTGTTTTAAAATTAAACAATTACAATATCAAGCGTTATCAATACAGCAAAATTCCAACTTTGGCTGCCTTTGGATCGTATTCAAAAAATGCTCAGCGCAACAGTTTTAATTTCTTTGAAAAAGGAGATTGGTTTACAACATCAATTGTTGGTGTAAAAATGAGTGTTCCTATTTTTGATGGCAATGCAAGAAACGCACGAATTCAAAAAGCGAAATTGGAGCTTTTAAAAACAAAAAATACCATTAAAAAATTAGAGCAAGGTATTGAGTTTGAGGTGAATAATGCAGCTATGAAAATGAAATCAGCATTAATAACTTTATCCAATCAAAAAGCAAATACAGCATTAGCTGAGAAAGTTTTCAATACTACCAAATTCAAATACGATCAGGGTTTGGGTAGTAATATGGAAATTTATAATGCACAAACAGAACTCAAAGTGGCTCAAAATAATTTGTATGCTGCTCTTTATGATGCCATCATTGCAAAAATTGATTTTCAAAAAGCAAATGGAACCCTTCAATAATTCAATAACAATTCATTCAAAATTAAAACTCAAAATATGAAGTCGATTAACAATTATTTTATTTGTACGTTAGTGTTCGCGATGATTTTTACTTCTTGCAAAAATTCGGGCAACAACGACAGCAAATTACTTGTAGAGAAAAAAGCACAGTTGCAAAAATTAACTGCAGAAAAAACCAAAATAGATGCGGACATCAAAAAATTACAAGCTGAAATTAGCTTGCTTGATACCAATGCTGCCAAACAATCAAAATCTACTTTAGTAGCGGTAACACCTGTTGGTGTTCAACAATTTGATCATTATATAGATTTACGTGGAAGGGTAGATGCTGAAAACATTTCATACATATCTCCGCGTGGGATGGGCGGACAAGTAAAAGAAATATTTGTAAAAGAAGGCGACCTTGTTAAAAAAGGACAACTTTTATTGAAATTAGATGATGTCATTATGAGACAATCTATATCAGCTGCACGTCAGCAATTGGAAGGCATTAAAACACAATTGAATTTTGCTAAAGACGTGTATGATCGTCAAAATAAATTATGGCAAAAAGGCATTGGAACTGAAGTTCAAGTGATTGGTGCAAAAACAAATGTTGAGGCGTTACAAAATCAATTGAAATCGGCTGAAGAACAACTTAAAGTTGGACAAGAACAATTAAATACATCAGCAGTTTATAGTGATGTAGATGGTGTTGCAGAAACAGTTATGGTTAAAGTAGGCG
This sequence comes from Chitinophagaceae bacterium, assembly GCA_009885535.1. Classification (GTDB taxonomy): domain Bacteria; phylum Bacteroidota; class Bacteroidia; order Chitinophagales; family Chitinophagaceae; genus Ferruginibacter. The sequence goes on from VFKL01000093.1 coordinate 17,595, forward strand.
AACTGTTTGGTGGAATGGGACAAATTAAAATTGTAAACACCAGCAAATTAAAAGTTGTAGCGAACGTTCCTGAAAATTACATTACACAAGTTAAACAAGGATTACCAGTCTTGATAAATGTAGCAGAAGCGGGAAAAACAATAAACTCCAACATTTCATTAATTGGTCAAACCATTGAAAATTCACAACGCGGTTTTATTGCTGAAGCAAAAATAGGTAGTGAAAATTTCCTCAAGCCCAATCAATCGGTTGTCATGAAAATTTTGGATTACAATTCACCCAATGCCGTTGTAATACCAATCAACACATTACAAAGTGATGAGAACAACAAATATGTTTATGTAATGGAAAAATTAAGTAACGGAAAATCTGTTGCGACTCGAAAAGTAATTGTTTTAGGTTTGTTTTATGGCGATTTAGTAGAAGTTAAATCAGGATTAACTGGTGGTGAACAATTGATTACAGCAGGTTATCAAAATTTGTATGAGGGCCAAGTGGTAACTACTGAAATGAAATAATTTCATTTCAGTACAACAAAAAAAATTTTCAGTAAAAAATATTTTATGCAAATAATAGATGGGATTAAAGAAAAGATAAAAGAATTTAAACCTACGAGTTGGGCGGTTGACAATAGAACAGCTGTTTACATCATTGCCATTTTAATTTCTGCTTTTGGGTTGTATAAATTCAACACTATGCCTAAAGAGCAGTATCCAGATATTGTGGTACCTACGATTAGCGTAGCTACAGTGTACGTAGGAAATTCGCCAAAGGATATTGAAAATTTGGTTACACGTCCGATTGAAAAGCAATTGAAAAGCATTAGTGGTGCAAAGGTTAAAAAAATTACAAGTACATCGCAAACCGATTATAGCTTGATTGTTGTTGAGTTTGATACGGATGTAAAAACAGAATTGGCCAAGCAAAAAGTAAAAGATGCGATAGACAAAGCGCAATCTGATTTGCCCAACAATTTAACCCAACAACCCAACGTACAAGAGTTTGCGTTTAGCGAAATGCCCATCATGTTTGTAAACGTGAGTGGTGATTATGATGGCATCAAACTAAAGCAATTTGCAGATAAGCTTCAAGATAAAATAGAAGAACTTCCAGAGATTACCCGCGCCGAAATTGTGGGTGCTCCAGAAAGAGAAATTCAGGTAAATGTAGATCCATATAAAATGCAAGCTGCACGCATTAGTTTTATGGATATTGAAAATGCCATCTCTAGAGAAAACAACGACATCACTGGCGGTTTGATTGCAGTAGGCGACATGAAAAGAACCTTAAAAGTTAGGGGCCAATTCAATTCGGTTTATGACCTTAATAATATTGTTGTTAGAAGTAGTGCACAAGGATCAACCGTTTATCTAAGAGACATTGCTGTTTTAAAAGATACCATAAAAGACAGAGAAAGTTATGCGCGCTTGGACGGTAAAAATGTTGTAACCATCAATATTGTAAAAAGAGCGGGAGAAAATTTAATTGCAGCTGCAGGAAAAGTAAAAGATATCGTAGCCAAAATGAAAGAGAGCGAAGAGCTTCCTCCAAGTTTAAAAGTTGTGATCACTGGCGATCAAAGTAAGGCTACAGCTACATCTTTCAACGACCTTGTAAATACCATCATTATTGGATTTGTGTTGGTGTTAATTGTGTTGATGTTTTTTATGGGTGTTACCAATGCATTCTTCGTAGCGCTTAGTGTGCCTTTGAGTGTGTTTGTTGCTTTCTTGTTTTTACCGATTGCGGATTCAATTGTAGGCACGCCGGTTACCTTAAACTTCATTGTATTATTTGCGTTGCTCTTTGGGTTGGGCATTATTGTAGATGATGCGATTGTTGTTATTGAAAACACGCATCGTATATATAACAACGGAAAAATTAAAATCATTAAAAGTGCCAAAGAAGCAGCCGGTGAAGTATTTATTCCGGTTTTGGCTGGAACAGCGACCACGCTTGCACCATTTTTCCCCTTACTATTTTGGAAAGGCATCATTGG
>VFKL01000005.1 GCA_009885535.1 Chitinophagaceae bacterium
GTTTCAAAAAAAATCCTTTGCGTCTTTGCTCCTTTGCGAGCTTTGCGCGAAACAAAAAAAACGTGTGTTACAAACACTCACTGTTGACAATTCCAATTATTTTATACGCTTTAAACTTCCCCCTTGGGGGACTGAGGGGGCTACATCTCCTCCTGCACAAACTCCATTAATCCTTTTATGGTTTCTGGTGAAAAATCAAAAGTTAAACCAGCATTTTTATATAACTCGGGAAGTGTTTTTGTCCCACCTAAGCTCAATGCGTTACAATAGTTTTCTATTGCTTTGTTTTTATCTTTTTTAAACTGCATCCACATGCCAATTGCGCCAAGTTGTGCAATGCCATATTCGATATAATAAAAAGGCACTTCAAATAAATGCAATTGTCTTTGCCATGAATTACCGCGGAAAGTTTCTAATCCACTGTAATCAATTACATCGTCTTTATACATGGCAAGAGTAGAAACCCATGCAGCGCTTCTTTCTTCGGTTGTATGTTGGGGATGCGTATACAACCAATGTTGAAATTGATCAATAACAGCAATCCAAGGGAAAATGGTAATTACCCTTTCGAGTTGATGTAATTTGGCACGTTTTAAATCTGCTTCATTATCGAAGAAGCTATCCCAATAATCCATACTAAATAATTCCATGGCCATGCTTGCTACTTCAGCAATTTCCATTGGGTATTCTTTGAAGCCACTCAATTCTAAATGATGGGCTAAAAAAGAATGTACCGCATGACCACCTTCATGTACCATGGTGGTTACATCATGCATTTGACCAGCAGCATTCATGAAAATAAAAGGCGCGCCGCTTTCTGCTAACGGACAATTGTATCCGCCGGGAGCTTTCCCTTGTCTACTTTCAAGATCTAAATGATCTAGTGTTTTCATTTTTTCCAAACATTCGCCAAAGAAGGGATTCATTTTTTTAAAACAATCGATTGTTTTTGTCAACAATTCTTCTCCTGTTTTAAATGGATGTAAAGGTGTAGTTCCTAGTGGTTCTGCCTCCAAATCCCAAGGGCGTAATGTATCAACCCCAAGTGCAGCTTGCTTTTTCTTGTATATTTCATTTACTAACGGCAATACGTGGAGCTTTACCGCTTCATGAAATTGATAACAATCTTCTTTTGTATAATCAAATCGTCCAAGTTCTTTAAAACGATAATCTACATAAGATTCAAACCCTGCATTTTTTGATTCCGTATTTCTTATCGTAATTAATTTATCAAACAACTCGTTAAGTGGTTGTTTATCTTGTAAACGTCTGTTTTGTATTTTTAAATAAACGGCTTCACGTAAATTTCTGTCGTTGCTTTCTAAAAATTTCCCCGCTTGTTGTAGTGTAAATTGTTCGCCATTTACTTCCACTGTCATTGCACCTGTGATTTGTCCGTACTGTTGTTGCAATACCGCCATCTCCGCTTGTAATGGAATGTTTTCAGATCTAAAAAGTTCGATGCTTTTTTTTACGTTACGTAAATAAGTAAAATATTTTTCGGAGTCGAGTTCGTTTAAGGTAGGCGCATTTAATAATTTTTTATTCAACGCATCTGCATAAGGTTGCACATTGGGTTGAATGTGCATACAAAAATAATTGAAGGATTCTTCAAGTGCTTTATCCGTAGTATCGCAAGTCATTTTAATTTGACGCCAGCAAGCATCTTCACTCACAACGGCTTCCAATTCGCTTTGGTCCTTTAACCATTGCTCCAGATTTTCTTTGGTAGAAATATCGCTATCAAGCAATATCTTAAAATAAGGCTCTAAATTTTCCCAATCTGTAACTTTAAAATCTTCGGGTAAAAATGTACGTGTTGATTTTTGTATATCTGCTGAATAGTTCATGAGCGAATGAATTTTATTAAAAGTTAGATGCTAGGTTCTTGATAATAGATACTGGATGGATGAAACTTCTAACGCCAAACACCAAACGCCAAACTTATTGGATGCTGGATTCGGAACAATAATCATCTTCCTTCACCTTTCGGGGGAAGGGTTGGGGAAGGGGGCTTCCAACTCCAAACACCAAACACCAAACGTATTACCTTTTTTTTAAGCCATCTTCCTCGGCGTATTGATTTTTTTCGCCGGTGCATTTTTTACCGCTGTTGTTTTTGTAGCTGGTTTTGCTGCTGCCATAGGTTTCTTCTCCACCAGTTGTTCTGCTACCGCATCTTCTTCTGTTGCTTCTGAAAGTTTAATTTCAATATTGTTATTGATTAAAATATCATACCATTTTACCATTTTTTTCATGTCACTGCCATAAACCCTATCGAAGTCCATTGTTGAAAACACTTTTTGAAAATAAGCTTTAATCGCTTTTGCATCATTTGAATCAGGCATTGCCTCGTTACTTCCTTTCATGGCTAAGAAAACATCAGATAGATTTACGTTTTCATCAGTAGTAAAAACTTCTATACTTTCTAAATGTGAAAATGCATGCACTCTATTACTTACAAATTTGGTAGTTTTGTCTTCTAAAGAACGAACTAAACCGCCGTCTGCTTTAGAGGATACCAATTCAAACAAACCGCTTAGACCGCTAACGGCTACTAATTTATTATATTCCATATATTATTTTTGAGTGTGCAATATAATTCTTAAAAGTTAAAAGAATGCTATCCATTTTTTTAAAATAAAAAATTTAAACTGATTTAAATTCTCTGTAATCCGCTATTTATGAAAAAAATTATTTGTATACTTTTTGTTTTGTTTGCCAATTCCGCGTTTTTGTTTGCCCAAGATTTTAAAATAAATGGATCTATTGCCGATCAATTAGACAGTTCAAATTTAAAGGGCGCAACGATTTCAGTTCTAAATAGTGATAGCACGTTGGTGCAAACTGTAGTTACTTCTGGAAATGGATCTTTTGAATTTGGCAATTTAAATAAGCAAACCTATCTACTAAAAATTTCTAATGTAGGGTATCAACCCACAACCATCAATATTGATTTACAAAAAGAAAATGCTGTGTTGAGAAAAATCTATCTCAATAGAATGGTAAAGGAAATGGAGGCAGTAACCATCGTATCTACAGGTGCTGCCGTGGTACAAAAAGATGACACATCTCAATACAATGCCAAGCAATACAAAGTAAATCCGGATGCAACAACTGAAGACATGATTAAAAAAATGCCCGGTATAACCGTAGATAAAAATGGTACGATAACGGCTCAGGGTGAACAAGTGAAAAAAGTGACCGTAGATGGAAAAGACTTTTTTGGAGATGATGCTTCTGCGGCGTTGAAAAACATTCCAGCTGCTGCCGTAGATAAAATTCAGGTATTTGATAGAATGAGCGACCAATCGCAAATGACTGGAATAGATGACGGCAATTCACAAAAGGCGATAAACATCATCACAAAAGCAGGAATCAACAATGCACAGTTTGGTCGTATATACGTTGGCGTTGGTACAGAAAAAACATATGCAGCAGGTGGCAACACGTCTTTTTTTAAAGGAGATAGACGAATTTCTTTGGTTGGAAATTTCAACAACATCAACCAACAAAATTTTGGCTCGCAAGATTTATTGGGTGTAACCGGAACCCCAAGCAGTAGCCGAAACAGTCCTCCGGGTAGTGGAAATTTTAGAGGTCCAGGCGCGCCTACAGAAAGCTTTACTACAGATCAATCCAACGGCATCAGTACCACCAATGCCATTGGAATAAACTATAGTGATAAATGGAGCAATAATGCTTCAATCACCGGAAGCTATTTTTTTAACAACAGCAAAAACGAATTGATTTCAACCACCAACAATAATATATTTCAGGAGAATCAATTTACTTTAAAAAATAGCAACAACATATCCAACAACAATAACCACCGCATAAATGCAAGAGTGGAATTAAAATTAGATAGCAGCAATTTGTTGTTTATCATACCGAGTTTAAATTTTCAAAACAACACCAGTTCTGCATCTAATGACATCAAAAGTTATAAAAACGAAAATGATTCATTGAACAATTCAACTTCTGCTTCATTGAAATTAAAGGATGGATACAATTTGAAGAACACCATTATGTATCGCCATTCATTTAAAAAGAAGAACCGAATATTTTCTACCTCTTTAAATACAACGTTTACAAAAAATGATGGTGTATCTAGATTGGATGGTACGTATCGATTTTATGATTACTTAGGGTTTCCTATTTTCCCTGATTCTATTCAGCAACAATCAACAGATAACTTATCTGATGGAAATACCATTGGCGGCAGCCTTACCTACAACGAACCATTAGGCAAAAAAGGGCGTGGACAATTTCAAGTAGAATACAACCCTTCAGTTCAAACCAATAAAGCCAATCAGCAAACATTCGCTTATGATGGCGATAAATACTCCATTTTTGATTCTTTACTTTCTAATAAATTTACCAATACCATTACAACGCATAATGGAGGCGTAACCTATCGTTTTACAAGAAGCAAGGATGAGCAAATGTCTATCAATGTAAATTACCAACAAGCAACACTAACGAGCAACCGTACACTCCCTAGCAAAAGCAGCGTGAATCAATCCTTTAGAAATTTCTTGCCTTATGCATATTGGAGAAAAAAAATATCAGCTTCTACAAACATCAGAATGTTTTATCGTGCATCAACGAATTTCCCTTCGATAAATCAATTGCAAGATGTGGTAAACTTATCAAACCCATTGAGTGTTAGCTCGGGGAATAAAAATTTAGTGCAATCATACACACAGTATATGGGTAGCCGTTATAGTTATACCAATACCAAAACAAATCGAAATTTATTTGCGGGAATCTTTATTCAAACAGCAGCGGACTATATTTCAAATGCAACATTTATTGCTACCAATGATTCTACATTGCAGGAAGGTGTTGTATTGCGTAAAGGTTCGCAATTGAGTAAGCCAATCAATTTAGATGGATATCGTTTTTTAAGAACGTACATTTCAACAGGAATTCCAATTAAGAAATTAAAAACTACAGTGAATTTAAACACGTATTTAATTTATTCGAAAATGCCTGGACAAGTAAATAATGTATCCACCATCACCAACACTTATCAATATAATGCGGGTGTATCGTTAGTAAGTAATGTGAGTGAGTACATCGATTATAATGTATCATACAGCGCCAATATTTATCGTGCAAAAACAATAGGAACTTTCGTAACCAACAACAATTATGTAAATCATGTAGTAGCTGTTGTATTTAATTTGCTCAGTAAAAAAGGATGGTTTTTACAAAATGATTTGAATAGTCAAACTTTTAAAGGATTATCCGGTGGATTAGATAGAACCTTTACATTATGGAATGCATCGGTAGGCAAAAAGTTTTTTAAAGACAAAACAGGCGAGTTAAAAATTTCCGTTTTTGATATCTTAAAGCAAAATCAAAGTCTTAGCAGAAACGTTACCAACACCTATCTTGAAGATTCGAGAAATAATGTATTGGGTCAATATTTCACCTTAGCATTTGCCTACAACCTCAAAAATTTCGGAACGCCAAAAAAGCAAGAAGCCAAAGATGATTTTATTCCGAAGGTTGGATATCCGGGGCAGTAGGAAAAAAGTCAGAGCGAAAATGAGCGGGGAGAGCGAAATTGACTTCTGATTTTTTTTCATCATTTTCATTCTGTTTCTCGCTCTAGTGGAAATAAGTTTAAAACGTTCAATAAGTTCAATGAGTTCAAAAGGTTGGGGATTTTGGTCTGCCGATGTTGGTGTTATCACCAATCATCAAAGGGCAAAACGTTCAAGAGGTTCAATAAGTTCAAGACAAAAGGTTTGAAGAAGTCAGAGCGAAATTGACTTCTGACTTTTTTCATCATTTTCAATCTGTTTCTCGCTCTGATGAGAAAAGGTTAAAGATGTTCAATACGTTCAATAAGTTCAAAAGGTTGGGGATTTTGGTCTGCCGATGTTGGTGTTTTCACCAATCATCAAAGGGATAAAAAGTTTGAGCAGTAGGGGTTGAATATTTTCAACCCTTTCACATTTTCAACCTTTACAAGGGGTTTCATGTATTTTCCATTTTAATTCGAAACGAAATCCTTCGATATTTTGAGTTTCTCAATCGGAGAATAATTCCAACCATCAAACCATTAAACCAGCAAAGCGATTTAAACCAATTTCAACCCATGTATTGGCGCCGGTTTCCAAACCGGAGTCTATAAAAGGATAAGGACTTAGTCCTTACAACATATCCCTACACATTCTTCAATCTTTCCACTTCCATTTCCAGCATTTTAATGTATTTTTCTTTATAGTCATCTCCATGAAAATGCATGTTTTCGGCTTTAGCGCCTATGCCTTGAACCA
>VFKL01000119.1 GCA_009885535.1 Chitinophagaceae bacterium
AAGATTACACTTTTCGTACCAATACGAAACATTCAACACCAAACACCAAACACCAAACACCAAACACCAAACACCAAACACCAAACACCAAACACCAAACAATAAACGTCTTAAATAATCGAAATACTTCTCGACAGATTTCTTATTTTGCATTTATGTTTTGTCCTCCATTAACCATAACTTTTTTAGGAACCGGAACCAGCGGTGGTGTTCCCATGATTGCTTGTGATTGTGAAGTATGCGAATCTACCGACTTAAAAGACAAAAGATATAGAAGCAGTGTTATGGTAGAAAGTGATACTACATCAATTGTAATAGACACTACGCCAGATTTTAGATCACAAATGTTACAAGCAAAAGTAAAAAAACTGGATGCGGTTTTATTTACACATCCGCATAAAGATCATGTGGCAGGATTGGACGACATCAAAGCATTCAATTATTTTCGTCAACAACCTTTGGATGTTTATGCCAATGATTTAACACAGCTTGCTTTGAAAAGAGAGTTCAGTTATATTTTTGATGAAAATAAATATCCCGGCGTTCCAGAAATCAACATGAACACTATTGATAGCGCACCTTTTGTTGTTGGTGATATTCCAGTGATCCCCATTTATGTATGGCATTTAAAGATGCCAGTGCTCGGATTTCGTTTTGGAAATTTTACTTACATCACAGATGCAAATCGGATTGATGAAAGCGAAATGCAAAAAATTATGGGCAGTGATATTTTGGTATTAAATGCATTAAGAAAAGAAAAGCACGTCTCTCATTTTACTTTAAATGAAGCCATTCAAAAAGTGAATGAATTAAAAATTCCTACTGCATATTTTACGCACATCAGTCATCAGCTTGGAAAGCACGAAGAAGTAAATAAAGAATTGCCTGAAGGAATACAACTTGCCCACGATGGATTGATGATAAAAACAAAATAAATCCGTTTTTTTCTCCTTAAAATTTTTCGCATGACATGTAGTTTTATTTCATGCAAAAAAAAGAACAACATCAACTTTTAAGTTTTAGCAAAAAAGAAAAGAATGGCATTATTATAATTGTATTTATCAATTTGCTATTGATATTTACGCCATTTATTTATGAGCGATTGATTCCTGAAAAAGAAGAAACAAATGTTGATTTAATTACAGAATTAAAAACGCTTGAAGAAATACAAAAAGACAGCGTTAAGCATTTTGAAACACGTTTACAGTCATCGAATGAAATCTATAACCAATCAGAAACTGAGGAAGAAAAAGTCGAAACAAAAACGGAGTTGTTTCATTTTAATCCGAATGTAATAACGGAGCGAGAATGGATGAAATTGGGTGTATCAGAAAAAACGGCAAAATCAATACAAAAGTATATTTCAAAAGGTGGACAATTTAGAAAGCCCGAAGACATCAAAAAGATATGGGGAATACCAGAAACGTTGGCGAATAAATTAATTCCGTTTGTACAAATTCCTGAAGTGAAATCAACATATGAAAAGGAGTTCCCAAAAAAAGATGAACGCTCTGCAAAAACAATAGACATTAATAAAGCTGACTCCGCATTATGGGAATCATTACCCGGCATAGGACCAACATTAGCCAGAAGAATCATTTTATATCGAGAAAAATTGGGTGGTTTTATTGAAATGTCGCAGTTGTTGGAAGTGTGGGGTTTGCAAGATTCTGTGTTGCAAAAAAGTAAAAATAGATTGATTTTGGGCGGTGAAATAAAAAAAATTGACATTAATTTAGCCACATTTGAGGCAATAAAAACGCATCCTTACATTGGATATAAATCAGCCAATGCAATCATCAATTATAGAAATCAACATGGAAACTTTAATCGATTAGAAGACATTCAAAAAATCGTGCAAATTGATGAAAAAACGTACAATCGGTTTCATCACTATTTAACCATAAAACAATAAATACTAACGCTTGTTTGCATTTTTAAATCCCTAAATTGCATAATATAAAAACCAAAAAATGCATTTTCAACAATCAGAAATTACTGTACAAGTAGCACAAACGGCTAGAGATTTTGCCAACCAACATATTCGTCAAAATTTGATGGTATGGGATGAATCACAAGAATTTCCAGTTCATATTTTTAAAGCATTAGGCGAATTGGGCATGATGGGTGTATTGGTTCCAGAGGCTTATGGTGGAACGGGGTTGAGTTACTTCGAATACAATGTAATCATTCAAGAAATTTCAAAAGTTTGTGGTTCAATAGGTTTGTCTTTAGCAGCGCATAATTCGTTGTGTACCGGCCATATTATGACATTTGGCAATGAAGCACAAAAACAAAAATACCTTCCCAAATTGGCAACAGCCGAGCATATTGGGGCTTGGGGATTAACAGAGCCGAATACAGGCAGTGATGCAGGAAACATGAAAACAACTGCCGTTAAAGATGGTAATAATTGGATAATCAATGGTACAAAAAGTTGGATTACACATGGTAAATCAGGAGATGTGGCGGTGGTAATTTGCAGAACGGGCGAACCTCGTGCAAAAAATAATTCTACTGCGTTTATTGTTGACCGTGGTACACCTGGTTTTTCTGGCGGAAAGAAAGAAAACAAATTGGGCATGCGTGCAAGCGAAACTTGCGAAATGATTTTTGATCAATGTGTGATTTCTGATGACCAACGATTAGGAGAAGTAGGAGATGGATTTAAGCAAGCCATGAAAATTTTAGATGGAGGAAGAATTTCAATTGCCGCGTTGAGTTTGGGTATTGCAAGAGGTGCTTATGAAGCTGCTTTACAATATTCAAAAGAACGCCATCAATTCGATCAGCCAATTTCAAACTTTCAGGCGATTTCATTTAAATTAGCTGATATGGCAACGAAAATTGAATGTGCGGAGTTGCTCATACAACAAGCTTGTGATTTAAAAATGAAAGGTTTGCCAATGACCAAAGAGTCGGCAATGGCTAAATATTATGCAAGTGAAATTGCGGTAGAAATCAGCACTGATGCGGTACAAATTTATGGTGGATATGGTTATACAAAAGATTTTCCAGTAGAAAAGTTTTATCGCGATAGTAAGCTTTGCACCATCGGCGAAGGAACAAGTGAAATACAGAAGTTGGTGATAAGTAGGGAGATTTTGAAGTAGACGATTATTGTTTGGGGTTTGGGGTTTGGAGTTCGGCGTTAAAACATATACTCAATTTGGAACAAATTCAAATAATGAAAAATGCTTCCAACACCAAACGCCAAACACCAAACAAAAATTATACCACCACATTCACCATCTTACCCTTTACAAAAATTATCTTTTTAGGCGCATTCCCTTCGAGCCATTTTTGAACGATTTCATTATTTAAAACGATTTGTTCTACTTCGGACTGTTCGGCTGTAAGAGACATTTCGATATTCGTTCTTAGTTTTCCATTTATTGAAATCGGATATGATTTGCTAGACTCGACTAAATAAGATGCTTCAAATATTGGATACGCTGCATCTAAAATGCTGGTTGTATGTCCAAGTTGATGCCACAATTCTTCTGAAATATGCGGTGCATAAGGCATCAACAAAATCAATAGATTTTCGAGAATTGTTTTTTTATGACATTTCAAATCGCTCAATTCATTAACACAAACCATAAAAGCACTTACTGCAGTGTTGTACGAAAAGTTTTCTGTGTCTGATTCGATTTTTTTGATGGTGCGGTGTAAGATTTTCAATTCAGCATCTGATGCATTTTCATCGTTCCAAACTTTTCCTTTTAGATCATCATTAAACAAGCGCCAAAGCTTTCTAAGAAAACGATGAACCCCTTCAATACCTTTTGTGTCCCAAGGTTTGCTTTGCTCAATTGGACCCAAAAACATTTCGTACATTCTAAATGTATCCGCGCCATATTTCAACACCAAATCATCAGGATTTACCGTATTGAATTTAGATTTCGACATTTTTTCAACTTCAATGCCGCACAAATATTTACCCTCCTCTAAAATAAAACTGGCGTTGGCATAATCAGGTTTCCAATTGGAAAATGCAGCTGTGTTTAATTCGATCCCATCTACAAAATTTACATCTACATGCAATTCATCTGTATCGTAATTGTCTTTTAACCCAAATGAAACAAACTCGTTAGTTCCTTTAACACGATACACAAATCGGCTGCTGCCTTGAATCATACCCTGATTGACCAATCTTTTAAACGGCTCATCAAAACCAATATGTCCCAAATCAAACAATACTTTTGTCCACATACGGCTATACAATAAATGACCAACCGCGTGCTCAGTTCCACCAATGTACACATTTACCTGACCCCAATAATCGCTTACTTTTTTATCACAAAATGTGTTTGAATTTTTGGGATCCATGTAGCGTAAAAAATACCAAGATGAACCAGCATAACCGGGCATTGTAGAGGTTTCAAGATTCTCACTTTTCCAAGATTCGATATTGGCAAGTGGCCCTTCACCTTCTGGTCCGGGACCATATTTTTCTACGTGTGGCAATTCCAATGGCAATTGTGTTTCTTCTTTTGCCATAGCCATTCCATCTTCCCAACGAATAGGAAAAGGTTCGCCCCAATAGCGTTGTCTACTGAAGCCAGCATCCCGCATTTTGAAATTCACTTTTCTTTTTCCAATGCCTAAAGATTCTATTTTTTCAATGGCCACTTTAATGGCATCTTTCATCAACAACCCATTTAAAAAATCAGCATTTTGCAACACCGCTTCTTTAGTAGGATTTGCCTGCGTTCCATCAAAATGATTGCCAATGATATTCGTAATTGGAATTTCAAAATGTTGTGCAAAAAGAAAATCGCGTTGATCGCCGCAAGGTACCGCCATAATTGCTCCTGTTCCATATCCAGCCAACACATATTCTGCAATCCAAATGGGGATTTGTTTTCCATTAAATGGATTTGTGGCAAAAGCACCTGTAAAACATCCAGAGATCTGTTTTACTTCAGCCATACGTTCTCTATCACTTCTACTTTTTACATAAGTCAAGTATTCGTTTATGCTTCCACGTTGTGCTTCAGTTGTAATTTGATTAACCAAATCATGTTCTGGTGCCAACACCAAAAAGTCTACCCCAAAAATAGTATCTGGTCTTGTGGTGTATACTTTTATTTGATGGCTTGCTTTTTCTTCAATATTTAATTGAGCTTTTTTAGATTTCAATATTGTTGAAATCTTTGCTATTACTTCTTCTATTTGATGCTCAATTTCATTGTTTGAAAATCGAATCAATTCATACCCTAAATCATTTAAATAACAAGTGCGAATTTCATCATATTGTTTTTGTTCCTCATCGTTATGATAATCACCGTCAACTTCTATTAAAACCTGCTCATTTAAAAAAGCAAAATCAATAATAAATTCTTCAATTACATGTTGCCTTCTTACTTTATGTCCAAGTTGTTGATTTCTCAATTG
>VFKL01000172.1 GCA_009885535.1 Chitinophagaceae bacterium
GCTATTTTTAATCTTAATTTTATTATTGCTCTATTTATGGAATTCCAATAAACCATTTTTTTATATTTTAGCAGGATTAGGGATTTTATGGTTGATTACAAGAATCGTAAATCTTGGAAGAATTATTAGTTTTATTGGTTCTCTTTTGTTGCTAGGTTTTATTGGGTATTTTATTTTAAAATTATTCTATGATAGCAGCAAAGGTTTAAAATCTGCTAAAAATAATGATGGAAATATCAAAATTGATCCTCCTAAAAAAACAGATACAAATGGAGATGGTAAAATGGATGATGAAATTATAGGAAAAGAAGTGAATTGGTACGATTTTTCAAATGTATTTTACTCGGCAAAATACAACACATCTACAACTGTTTTTGAAAATTCAACATCAGAACAAGTTAATTTAAAAAATAAAATAACACAGTATAATTCTTCTTTAGATTTCTATACACAATTCTATGCTGGATTGTTTGAAATGGATCAGGAAAAAATAAGAAAAATTGCAAAAATATTCAGCGATTCTGCCACTAAAAAGAAAATGGATGCTGCTCAAACTGCTGAAATGGTTACAACCTTTGTTCAAGAAATACCATATTATTTGGTTCATGAAGGTAGTTGTGCCGAAGCCATGCAAAGTGGTAATTCTTTTATGCTTGAGTATCATCAGCAACGCAAACCTTGTTTACCTAATATTGCCGCCGGGGTTCAATCTCCGTATGAATTTTTACATAATTTAAAAGGAGATTGTGATACCAGAAGCCTTTTAGCCTTTTCGATTTTAAAAGAATTAAATATAGCAAGTTCTGTATGGATAAGCGAAGCTTATGGACATAGTATTCTAGGCGTTGGCGTTCCTGTAGGATATGGGATGCATAAAAATGTAAATGGAGTTAAACATTATGGTGTAGAATTAACTGCCAAAGGTTTTAGGTTGGGTATGGTGTCCCCGGAACATAACAATACAAACAATTGGGATGTAAGTATCTATTTTAATCATTAATTACAATAATTTATAAAAAGCTTTAGACTGTATTAAATAAACATAAAAAATTAAATAAAAGTAAAAATGAAATCAATTATCATTATTCAAGTTATCATTGCATTTGTTTCAGGGTTAGCTGCACTTTTTTTGTTGTACAGACTATTGAATTATTTTATGCGGAAAAGATTTCAGATTGAAGAAACGAATACCGCATTCGCTATTTTTCAGGTAGGTATTATTTTGTCGGGGTCGTTAATTTTGTCATCCGTGTTAAGTGCTGCAGTAAATGCCATTCAATATTTAAATAAAACTGGTGCTTTTAATATGCAAAGCTTTCTTATTTCATTAGCATACGTGGTCGTTTTTGTAATCATTGGAATATTTTTTACACTTGTAGTAATAGCATCTTCTGTTTTTATTTTCTTTCAGCTAACACAGATAAATGAGTGGGAGCAAATTAAACTTAATAATATTCCAACAGCTTTAATTTCGGCAGCCTTGATTTTAGGTCTATCAATGATTATGGATGACTATATTGGTCATTTATGCGAAGCACTTATTCCATATCCATCTATATTGCAAATTCGATAATATTTGAAATTTTAAATTAAAAGGAATGCTTTTCAGAATTTTGTTAATGCTTTTGAGTGGGTTGTATCTAAATACATCCTCTGCCCAATCTGTAAAATTCATCAAAAATCAATACCAGGCAAAATACCGCGTATTCATCACCAATAATCCCAAAGAAGCCAATCAATGGATTTATAAAGTACCTGGCCCAACAGATATCAGAAAGCCTGGCGAATGGTACATTGTAAAGAATCAGCAACTTTTCAGAGATGCGGTCAGTCTATTTAAAGTGAATAAAAAAGATGAAGCGGATATTATTGTATATTATGTTTCAACAAGAGATTCTGCAAAAATAATTCAATAAGAAAGTATGAAAAATACAAAAGTTAATCAAAGTATAATCAAAATTGTTGGGCTTCTTGGAGAATTTCCAACAAAAAAAAGAAAAGATTTTCAATTTGATTTACTTAAAAATGGGTACAAAGAAGATACTAATTCTGCGGATTGCAATAATATACTTAAAGATATTTTTTATCCTGATTTTAGAGGTTTGATGTTTGTAAAAAATGATGATAAAAATGAAAATGAATTATTAAGTAGGAGATTTTATTCTGAAGAGAAAAAAAATATTGTTTTTGTTAAAAGGGTCTGGGAATCAAAAAAAATATCGGATCATTTCAATGCTGATGTAGTAAAGTCAGAAATCTTTCTTTTTGGAGACCAAATTGGCTTGTTTGCACTGACTTTGCAAATTGATGAAGATGATCATAATCTTCCCTTTATAAGCAACTTGATCAATCAATGCAGAAATTTCGACTCTGAAATCAATCTTAATCTTTCTGATGAAAATATAGGCCTTAGATGGCATGAATGGATTACTCAAAATTATTTGTGCGGAACGAAACTTAGAGACGAAAAGAAAAAAATTAAAGTTGATGAATTTAGTGGGTCTAAATTCAAAGTGTTTAGTGTTTTTGATTGTGATATATCACAAGCTGACAGAAAAAACTTGCTTTTCGATTTAGGAACTTCTTCGCCACTTAATAGCTCAATAGGTGAAGGTAATTTAGCCCCACATCCTGATTACTTTAATGAAGTCATGAAAAATAAGATTTCCATTTTTAATAACTGGGACTCTTTGTGTTTGTTTGATAGTTTTACAACAATTGGAAATAACATCCTGAAAAACGAAAGAGTAAAATGGGATGATTCTTATTTCAGAATTTATTTGTTTCGTCTTTTTTTTAAGTACAACCTATACCGCTATAATTCTGACTTGCATGACAATACTGTAAAACTCAGAAACCAATTTGAAAAATTTCTCAATAACTATAATTTAAGCCATATTTCTTTTAATTTCCTTCCTAATGAAATTTTCAACAAAATAGGAGATGCCCTTCATTTGGAAGAGGAATTAAATACTTTTCAAAGTCGGATAAATAGAATTTCATCTGCAATACAAGAGGAAAAGCAATCACGAACAAATGCGTTACTTCAATTTGTTACTGTGCTTGGAGGTCTGGGAGCTGTTCAGCCTGTGTTTGAAGGTTTGTCATTGGCGCAAAAACATTTGGGTTGGAGTAATCTTGTATTTTACTCTTTGTTGATATTTATTTTATTGGGGATCGGTCTTGGTTTATTGGCTTTCCTCATGCCCGAACTTGTAAAAAAAATCAAGAAAAATATATTTACTAATAAGTCTGATTTGTAAATAGGCTGAAACGCAGTTTGGTTAATTGCATTAAAATCATTTTTTCATGATCGAAATTCAATCTATAAAATATACCCCCCAATCACAATTTCACATGCTTCGGCATTTTGAAACGGTGGATGATGCTATACTACAACTTCTGCACAATAACGGCTACACCCAAAATCAAATCCAGCAAGAATTATCCTTACCCGGCTCCAAATTCTTCTCCCATTTTGCAAATAATATAAAAGAACTGTTAGAAAAAATCTTGCTTCATCCTTATCAAAAATCAACCGGCTTAAATGGCAATCACATCATAGAATCAACTTTGCCAATTGAGGAATATCCAATTGGAATTGGAACTAAAGCTGTTGTGTCTCTTGCAGAGATTTCTTCAGCGCAAAAAGCTCAAATATTTATAGAGAAAAATCGAAATCATGCTTTGGCGCATATTCTGCTTGATACATTACCCATAACCAACCAATGTACCTTAATTTTAAAACCCATCCACGAAGGGTACGCATTTATTACCGCTTTCTCTGGTGAGTCTGCGATGCCTATCCCAGATTTCAAAATGCCGAAATCACAATTTGATGCTTGTAAAGCTTTTTGGGATGGTCATGTTTTTTTGAAGAAAATTATATAAATCTCCTGAGTAGGATTATTAATCCTACTTCTTATTTTTTAAAAATTTAATAATTATTTATTTTTCAAAATGATAGTAATACTATTACATTTGCAGTTAATACAATCAAATGGACAATTTGTTACCCAATTTAAAGATCAAAGTAAGCGATGGATTATATCAAATAGATCCGTTTTCAAGTAAATTAGGAAAGACAATTATTTTTCATTCAGTTGAGATGATTACGGAACTTGGATTTGAAAAGTTTACGTTTAAAAAACTTGGCGATGCTATAGGCTCACCTGAAGCGTCTATTTATAGGTACTTTAAAAGTAAAAATCAACTGCTTTGTTATCTAATTTCTTGGTACTGGGGATGGATGGAATGTAGATTGATTTTGGAAATCGCCAATATATCTTCTCCAATTGTAAGATTAGAAAAATCTATAGCCTTGGTTCTGTCTAATGCTAACGAGAATTTGTTAATTGAGGACGTTGAAATTTATAAATTACATCAAATTATAATTTCTGAATCCATAAAAACATACTTGAATAAAGATGTTGACTTGTCTAATAAAGAAGGCGCATTTTTAAATTACAAACAGTTTGTTGAAAGGGTTTCTAAAATCATTAATGAAATTAATCCGAAATATAAATACCCTCAAATGCTGCTGACTACCATTTTTGAAGGCGCGCATTTACAAGTTTTTTTCGGAGAACATTTGCCTCGGTTAACAAACAAACAAAATTCGCCAGATTACATTACAAATTTTTACATCAATCTTGCACATCAATCAATAAATGGATAATTTATGAAAACACCTTATCAACGTTTTTGGCTTTTGCTAAAACCCGATAGTAAAGAGATTTATCAAGTTTACACGTACGCTTTTTTTAAAGGTGTTATCGCGCTTTCTTTACCAATTGGAATTCAATCCATCATCAACCTCATTCAAGGCGGGGCCGTTTCTGTTTCTTGGATGGTACTTGTTTTTATAGTAACACTTGGTATTGCTTTAGGCGGTTACATGCAACTCATGCAAATGAGAATAATTGAAACCATCCAACAAAAAATATTCACGCGTGCTGCATTTGATTTTACGTACAGGATTCCGAAAATAACTTTTGAACAAATTTACCAGCATTATGCGCCCGAACTTATGAATCGATTTTTCGATGTGCTCACTTTACAAAAAAGCCTATCGAAAATTATTATTGATTTCTCAACAGCTATCCTCCAGATAATTTTTGGTTTAATCTTATTGTCGTTGTATCATCCTTTCTTTATTTTATTTAGTATTCTACTAATTGTTCTAGTTTTTAGCATTATAAAATTAACCAGTAAAAAAGGTTTGGAAACGAGCTTAAATGAGTCGAAATATAAATACAAAGTTGTTTCCTGGTTGGAAGAATTGGCTAGAGTGAAAGACAGTTTTAAACTTGCGGGTGTTTCAGATCTTCCTGAATCAAAAACGGATGAAAGGGTTTTAGGGTATTTAGAATCTAGAGAAAATCATTTTCAGGTGCTTAAAAAACAATACGTTTTGCTTTTACTATTCAAAATAATAGTAGCACTGGGTTTGTTGATTGTTGGTGGTTTGTTGGTGCTAAATCAACAAATGAATATTGGTCAATTTGTGGCTGCGGAAATTATCATCTTATTGGTAATTGACTCTTCTGAAAAAATAATTATGAATCTTGAAAATGTTTTTGATATCCTTACATCTTTAGAAAAATTAGGACAAGTAACAGATTTGGAGTTGGATAATCAAAGCAACAATTCAACTTTAAATCATGATATTCATTCGCCAATTCAAGTTGAAATTAAAGACCTGAGTTTTACATATCCCGGAAGAACAAAGTCCATCATAAAAAATGTTAATTATCAATTCAAAGCAAATCACAATTATTGCATCACCGGAAATAACGGTTCTGGAAAATCTACACTTGTACATTTAATTAGTGGATTGTATCAGCCTCAATCTGGTAGAGTTTGTATTAATGATTTGCCCATAAACAATTACAACATTTCCCAGCTTTACAAAGTAGTTGGAAATGGCTTGTCAGAAGAATCCATATTTGAAGGGACATTGTTAGAGAATATTACATTAGGCAGGGAGTTTGTAAAGATTGAAGACGTGCTTTGGGCTGTTGAACAAGTGTATCTTTCTGAGTTTGTAAAAGAATTGCCTAAAGGATTAGATACTTTAATTGATATTGGCGACAGACTTTCAAAGAGTGTGGTTCAAAGAATTATTATTGCCAGAAGTATCGTTAATAAACCAAAATTATTGTTGCTTGAAAATCAAATCGAATTTATTAATGAAAATGAAAGAAATAAAATTATTGATTTTTTGACCAACAAATCAAATAGTTGGACATTAATCAGTATTTCTAATAATAAATATCTTCAACAAAAATCAGATTCAATAATTGTCATGAAAGACGGAGGGATTTTAAATACTTAATGGTTAAAATTATTATTCAATGATAAATGTGTTTAAATCATTGGATTCTTTTCGAAAAAGATATTATTATTAATAAATCAGTTTTTATCTATAAAATAAATTATGCTCAACATTACACACAATACCATAAAAGATAAGTCTTATTTGGAGAATTTAAGTTCTTTCAAATTATTGTCTGCACGAATAAATAATAGAAAGTTAATTAAATTCCTCTATGTACTTGGAGCGATTGTTTTGCTTATTCTTTTTTTACCATGGACTCAAAACATTCGATCGAATTCAAAGGTAACTGCACTTAAGCCAAACCAACGTCCACAAACCATTCAATCCATAATTGCAGGAAGAATTGAAAAATGGTATGTTCAAGAAGGACAATTCGTTAAGCAAGGAGATACAATTCTTTTTATTAGCGAAACCAAATCTGAGTATCTAGATCCTAATTTAATTGAAAATACAGATCAACAATTAAAATCAAAAGAATTTGCAGTGAAATCTTATATGGAGAAAGTAAAGGCAAATGATAATCAAATTGATGCAATGACTAAAGCGCGTAAATTAAAATACGAGCAGGCGGAAAATAAACTTATACAAGCTAATTTAAAAGCTAAAATTGATAGTACAGAACTTTATGCTTCACAAGTGAATTATAAAATTGCAAAAGAGCAATTGGTGCGGATGGAAGAGCTGTATAAAGAAGGGTTGAAATCATTAACAGAACTGGAAACCAGAAGATTGAAATTACAGGAAACACAGGCTAAGGTTATATCTCAAGAGAATAAATACATTACCACTAAAAATGAAATTTTAAATGCTAAAATTGAATTACAAAGCATCAATGCAGATTATATGGATAAGATTTCAAAATCTGAAGCAGATAAATTTGCTACGCTTTCAAACATGTATGATGCGGAAGCTACTGTTACAAAATTGCAAAATCAATTTGTGAATTACAGTATTCGATCTGGGATGTATTATATTTTAGCTCCCCAAGATGGATACATTACTCAAGCGATACAATCTGGCATTGGCGAAACAATTAAAGAAGGAGATGAAATTATAAGTATTATGCCTTCAGATTTTGAATTGGCCATTGAAATGTATGTAGAACCAATGGATATTCCTTTATTGGAAATTGGTCAGCATGTGCAAATTCAATTTGATGGTTGGCCATCAATATTTTTCTCAGGCTGGCCAGGAATTTCTTACGGAACTTATGGTGGAACAATTGTTGCAATTAATAATTTTACCAATGAAAATGGAAAATATAGGGTACTCGTTTCACACGATAAAAATTATCCTGCTTGGCCAAAGGAAATAAGAATTGGTGCAGGGGCTAAATCCATGACGCTTTTGAAAGAAGTGCCTATTTGGTATGAGTTATGGCGTCAAATCAATGGATTTCCTGCAGATTATTACAAACAAAATACAAATCAAACTAAGGATAAAAATAAAAATAATGCTAAGAAGTAAATGTGGATTTATTTTAATGTTGGTTGTAATTGCATTAAATGGTTTTGGGCAATCAGATACAAGTATGAAATTAAGTTACCCTAATTTTCTACAATTGGTGAAGCAAAATCATCCTTTAGCAAAGCAAGCGAATTTAATTCCTAAAACTGCCAATGCAAATACACTTCTGGCACGTGGCAGTTTTGATCCGAAGTTGTTTTATGAATTCAATAATAAGTTTTTCGATAAAAAAAACTATTACGAATTGGGTAATGCAGGATTTAAAATTCCAACTTGGTATGGAGTTGAATTTAAAACGGGTTTTGAAAGAAATCAAGGTGTCAATTTAAATCCTGAAAATACGACGCCAAATCAGGGATTGTTTTATTCTCAAATTTCAGTTCCACTTTTACAAGGTTTAATTATTGATGAAAGGCGTTCAACCCTTAAACAAGCCAAATTGTTTCAAGAATTATCTGCATTTGAAAAAGTAAACACTATAAATGAGTTGCTGTACAAAGCCGGAAAAGTATACTGGGATTGGCAATTGTCGTTTACAAATGTAGAAGTATTTCAAAATGCGGTAAAGCTAAGTCAGGAAAGGGTTGATGCAATAAAAGCCACATCGAATCTAGGAGATAGGCCTGCAATAGACACGGTTGAAGCCATCATTCAACTTCAAGATAGAATTATTGCATCTCAACAAGCACTAATGGATTATAGAACAAAATCATTGCTTCTTTCAAATTTTTTGTGGCTTGAAAATGACGTTCCTATTGAGTTGACAGAAAAAACAATTCCTGAAATTTCGGCTGAAAATTATGAAAATGAAAATGCGCTTTTAGTTAATCTAACTAAATTGGATAGTTTAATCAATAATCATCCAAGCATCAAAATGTATGATTTTAAACTGCAACAATTATCTATTGAAAGAAAGTTTAAGAAAGATAAATTAAAACCCAATTTGAATTTCAATTACAATCCATTATTTGATGCAAAGAATTTGTCTGCTGGTTTTCAAAACAACTACAAGTGGGGATTGCTAGTTGGGTTTCCAATATTGTTGAGAAAGGAGCGTGCTGATTTACAACTCACCAAAATAAAAATTGAAAACACCACCTTTGAAACACGTAACAAACGAAACGAGCTTGTGAATAAAGTAAAGGCAACGTTTAATGAATTCAATACTTTTAAAAATCAAATAGATTTATATAGCAAAAATGTGCTCAACTACAAACGTTTATGGCTATCGGAAAAGCGGATGTTTGATTCGGGTGAAAGTTCTTTGTTTATGATCAACAGCCGAGAAATGAGTTACATCAATGCCCAAATTAAATTAAATGAAATCATCAATAAAAGTAAAAAAGCAGGATTGGATGTAGAGTACTCTTTTGGGGTGTTGAGTTCGATGTATTAGTAGGTGTTGAAAAGTTTAAGTGTTTAATTCGCTGCGCGGGTTTAAAGGTTGGGAGAAAATGTCAGCGTGAAAATGAGCGTGAAAGCGAATATTGATTTTTGATTTTTTTCTTCATACACATTCTGTTTTCCGCTCTAAATAATACTTTGTGTCTTCGTGACTTTGTGCCTTCGTGTCAAAAAACACTGCCGATGTTGGTGTTATCACCAATCATCAAAGTAGATTAGGCCTAAGGCGTTTAATATGTTTTAGATGTTGAGAATTTTCGTCTGCCGATGTTGGTGTTATCACCAATCATCAAAGTGGAGTATGCTTTTTTATTTGTAATCAAATTATATTCAACCTGTCATTATCCCAAAATAATCATCACCACAATTGTAGTAACTTGCGGAAGAATATTTGTAATCTTCAGGAAATATACATTTCCCCGCTTTCACGGGATTGTCATGTATATAATTCATTTTTTGTACAAAGAATTTTTCAGAAAACAACTCAACTGATAGAGCATTCTTTTTCCAAAACTGAAATACACGATCATCTTTTTTTACTTTGAAATCTTGTAAATAATAATCATCAGATTTCATTAACTCGAACTTCATTTGTTGGACTGTAAATTTCATGAAATTATGTATTATTTTATTATGAATATTTCACCTAAAACTAGCCAAATCAAATGGATATGATTATCCATAATAACTAAAGCGTGAAGTTTGATTTTTTTATTATCTACTAGATATTTAAGACTAGAAATAATGATGTTTTTAAAAATGTTATTATCGAGTAAAAATTTCCAGTCAATGATTGTTGCGGTATAGAATTGAGGCCAATGAATTGAATAATTATTCATTTTTTAATTAAAAATAAATAGCCATTAATTCAATTTAGTGTTTTTTTACTTCGTTTAAAAATAGAAAATATCGCCGATTTGTTGGTGAAAACACCAACAAAAACAAAGCATCGAAAGAGATTTTCAGAAAACAACTCAACTGATAGTGCTTTCCTCTTCCCAAACTGAAATACACGATTATCTTTTTTTACTATGAAATTTTAAGTAAATGGAGATGATAAATGATTATGTTTCATAAATTGCGCACAAAAGTATATTTATGGGTAATAAAATACACGTTACATGAAAACGAAACAAGTAATAATGCCTAAAAACCTAAAGCTACTTACCACCTTGGGTGAAAATATAAAGTTAGCTCGCTTAAGGAGAAAACTATCTGCAGAACAGGTAGCAGAAAGGGCAGGAATAGGCAGAAAGACATTGTACAGTATTGAGCTTGGAAGTCCATCGGTTTCGATGGGTAATTATCTCCAAGTACTTTTTGTTTTAGGTCTTCAAAATGATATTGTACAAGTTGGAGCAAATGATACATTAGGCAGAAAGTTACAGGATGCAGGAATTTTAATTAAAAAAAGAGGCGCAAAAAGAATGCTTTAAGTTATGGCAATTCAAGAAAAATTTATGGGTTTATGCAGATTGGTTTGATTTGTTTATTCACCACAATCTCTTGCTTCTCCTACATTTCAGCGGAAAATAAAAATGGTCAACCTACACAGATTGACCAAAATTCTCGCTGGGTGGAGCTGCAGGGAATCGAACCCTGGTCCAAACATATTCGCCATAAGCTTTCTACATGTTTATTCTGTAATTATTTGTAGGGAAAATACAGGGAACAGACAAACCAATATTTTCCTTAGATGAATGGTCTTAAGCCAACGTCACATCATTCGCGGGCAGCAACCTGTGTTTGTTTTGAGTCGGCGGCGGAGCATGGTAACAGATAAACCTGCTCGGCGGCCCGAATGGATGCTAATCTATCGATTAAGCAGCCATGGCATACGAAGTATTGCCATTTAGAGTTTGAATATTCAGATTTAAGTGCTAATTATCCAACGCACTACATGCTTACACTTACAAAGATCTATGCTGTCAAAACCGGTCAGCCCCGTTTTATTTTGATGCACGAAGATAATTAATTATTTGTGCTCATTTCGATAAAATTTCAGGCATTTTGTTAATTAATCCTTGATTTTTTTATAAATACTTTTGAAAACAATATTCAACCCTTTTTCAATGGTAGATTAATAAAAATCTTTGTGCTCAAACTACTTTTTTCTACCTATTTTCGTGTTTATGCATATTTTAAAAAAATCTTTCAATTTCCTTTTCAACGTCTACTGCGGATTAACTTTATTACTTGTTTTCGTTGTAATGTTTCCCATTGCGTTATCCTCCGTTTTTTTGTCGCCTAAAAATAGAAGCGACTTCATGTACAATACTTGTAGAATTGGTTTTGATATTTTATTCTTTTTGTGGGGAATCAATCACAAGAATATTTATGAAACTCCACACGATTCATCTAAGCCTGTGATTTTTGTGTTTAATCACATTTCTTATATGGATGCAATGGTAATTTTAAAGGCAATTCGTAATCAAGCAATCAGGGGTTTGGGTAAGGTTGAAATTTCGAAAATACCCCTGCTCGGATTTATGTACAAACATGCCGTTATTATGGTTAAGCGTGAAGATGCCGAAGATAGAGCCAGAAGCGTTGCTGATTTAAAAGCGGCAATTAACGACAATATTTCTATTATTCTCGCGCCAGAAGGTACATTCAACATGACACCAAAGCCACTTACCCGTTTTTATGATGGTGCGTTTCGTATTGCTATTCAAACCCAAACACCCATAAAGCCATTGTTGTTTTTAGATACTTACGATCGATTAAATTACAACTCCATTTTTTCAGTAAAACCTGGAAAATCTCGTGTGGTTTATTTAGATGAAGTTTCTGTTGAAGGTTTTACCATTGATGATGTGGCCGTTTTACGCCAAAAGGTATATGATATTATGGAAGCCGCTTTAATTAGATATAACGCTTCGTGGATTAAAGAATAAAAATGTATGTGCCCTCAAAATGAAATATCATTTCCTGATTCATCATCCAATTATTGGGTTGAAGTTATTTTGCCCTTGGCACTTCCTATTGTATATACTTATCACGTTCCTGCTCATTTAATTTCGGAAGTAAAAATCGGTTGCAGAGCTGAAGTGGTTTTTGGAAAAAATAAACGTTATTCTGGAATCATAAAATCCATTTCAAATACAGCGCCTCAATTTCCAACGAAACCAATATTAAGTGTCATTGATGAATCGTCAATTCTGTTTTCTGTTCAACTGAAATTTTGGGATTGGATTGCATCTTATTATATGTGCAGTTTGGGTGAAGTAATGGCAGCAGCTTTGCCAACGAATTTTAAATTGAATAGCGAAACCATCTTGATTTATAACGATGATATTGATGATGATTTTAGCCATTTAAATGGCGATGAGTTTTTAGTTGCGGAAGCGTTATTAATTCGCAAACAATTGCAGCTTGTTGAGATTCAGCAGATTTTACAACATACCAATATTTATGTAATTATAAAATCACTTATCGATAAAAACATTTGCTTCATTTGGGAGCAGCTAAACGAAAAGTACAAACCCAAAAAAGAATCTTTCGTTACCCTTGATCCTGCATATGAAAACCCAGAATCGCTCGAGACTTTGTTTGCTGATTGGAGTGGTGCACCCAAACAAATGAATCTACTTTTGGCATTTTTACACTTGCAAAAAACGAATGGAGAAGTGATTCAATCCGAGTTGTTGAAAAAAGCAAATGCAAGTGCCGCGCAATTAAACGCACTTAAAGAAAAGAAAATCCTCGTTGTTGAAAAACGAAAAATAAATAGAATTGCCACCAAAGAAAAAAACATTTTCATTGATTTCGAATTGTCTGAGTTGCAATCGAATGCGCTTGTTCAATTAAATCAAGTGTTTGAAGAAAAGAACATTTGTTTATTGCATGGTGTTACCGGTAGTGGAAAAACCTTGCTTTACATCAAAATGATTGAGCAGTTTATCAAACAAGATAAACAGGTTTTGTATCTATTGCCGGAGATCGCACTAACGTCGCAGATTATACGCAGATTGCAAATTCATTTTGGCGGGCATGTGGCGATTTATCATTCTAAATTTAATGATCAGGAACGGGTAGAGCTTTGGAATAAAGTAAAAAACAATGAAGTGAATGTATTGCTGGGCGCTAGAAGTGCATTGTTTTTGCCATTTCAAAATTTAGGATTAATTGTTATTGACGAAGAGCATGATGCATCTTATAAACAACAAGATCCTGCACCAAGATATAATGCCAGAGATGCGGCTATTTATTATGCTTCATTGTTTGGCGCAAAAGTTTTATTAGGAAGTGGTACACCATCTCTTGAAAGTTATCAAAATGCTTTGCAAAATAAATATGGTTTGGTTACCCTTACTGAAAGATTTGGCGGAATTAAAATGCCATTGATTGAAGTGGTGAACACAAGACAAGCTGCACTTCTAGGTAAAGTAACCATCAGCGAATCGTTGAAAGAAATGATTTTGCAAACCATTGAAAAAAAGAAACAGGTTATTTTATTTCAAAACAGAAGAGGGTATAATCCATATTTGATTTGTGGTACTTGTGGTTTTATTCCTCAATGCAATCATTGTGATGTATCGCTCACGTTACATAAATACAGTAATAAATTGCACTGCCATTATTGTGGAAGCACTTATCCCAAATTGGTTACTTGTGTAGCATGTGGTACTAATAAATGGGTGGAGAAAAATTTTGGCACCGAAAAAATTGAAGAAGAACTTGAAACAGATTTTCCTCAATATAGAATTGCACGAATGGATGTGGATAGTATTAGAGGTAAAACAGCGCATGATACTTTAATTCAACAATTTGAACAGCAACGAATAGATATTTTGGTGGGCACACAAATGGTGGTTAAAGGCCTCGACTTTGAAAGCGTTGGATTGGTAGGTATTTTAGATGCTGATGGTTTATTAAGCTTTGCAGACTTTAGGGTAAATGAACGTGCATTTCAATTGATGGAACAGGTGAGTGGGAGAGCGGGCAGAAAAGGGGAGCAGGGGAAAGTAATTATCCAAGCCATTAATGTAAAGCATCCCATTATTGAATTGGTAAAACAACATGACTTTCTTAAGTTTTTTAAATTAGAAATAGAAAGTAGGAAAACATTTTTTTATCCTCCTTTTAGTAGATTGATTTTGCTAACTTTAAAACATAAACAAATTGAAACAGTAGAACAAGGCGCTACTCATCTAGCCAATTCATTAAGGATAGATTTTAAAGATGGGGTAGTAGGTCCCGCAAAGCCAGTTATAGGCAGAATGAGAAATCAATATATAATGGAAATCATGTTGAAGTTGCCGAAGGATATCAAATCTGTAAATCATGCAAAAATGGCTATAGTTCACCACATTAATTTGATGCTTGCAGAAAAGCCATTCAAAGCCATTTTAGTCATTGTAAATGTAGATCCGGTTTAAATTAATTCATAGTGCAAATTCAAGAAAACATATCGTTAAAGAAGTACAATACATTTGGAATGAATGTATCGGCAAAATATTTTTATCGGTTTTCTACAGTTGATCAAATGCAAGAAATTGGAGCATCAGAAACCTTTAAACATAATCCTGTATTGATTTTAGGTGGAGGAAGCAATATGTTGTTAACTACAAATTTTGAAGGGCTTGTTTTAAAAAATGAAATCCCTGGTATTGAACTTGTATCAGAAGATGAAGAACATTATTTTGTAAAAGTGGGTGCTGGTGTGGATTGGCAGGAATTTGTTTTGTATTGTTTAGAAAAAAACTATGCAGGTGTTGAAAATCTAGCTTTGATTCCAGGGAAAGTAGGTGCGTCACCCATGCAAAACATTGGCGCGTACGGTGTAGAATTGAAAGATGTTTTTCATTCGCTAGAAGCCATTAACGTTAATGATTTAAATGTAGTTACTTTTTACAATGGGGATTGTGAATTTGGATACAGAGAAAGCATTTTTAAAAATAAATGTAAAAATCAATTTGTAATTACGTCAGTTACTTTTAAGTTAAACAAGATTCCGGTATACAAAACGGCTTACGGTGCAATTGAAGATGCGCTTCAAGAAATGAAAGTAGATGCATTATCCATTCAACATATTGCACAAGCGGTAATGCATATACGCAATAGCAAACTCCCCAATCCCAATGTTATCGGTAATGCGGGAAGTTTTTTTAAAAACCCTGAAATTGAAGCTTTTCAATTCGAATCATTGAAAAATTATTTCCCAAATATCAATGGTTATCCTACAGATTCCGGTAAAATTAAAATTGCTGCGGGTTGGTTAATCGAGCAAGCCGGTTGGAAAGGCTATCGTAAAGGTGATGCGGGTTGTCATGATAAACAAGCCCTAGTATTGGTTAACCATGGAAAAGCAACAGGTACAGAAATTTTTGAATTGAGTGAAAATATCATTTCATCTGTGCATGATAAATTCGGGATTTTTTTACATCGAGAAGTGAATATTTATTAAAGGGGGTAAACACGAAGGCGCAATGAAAAGAAACACGAAGGCACGAAGTTTTTGTTTCACGCAAAGAACGCAAAGGAGCAAAGACGCAAAGGCAGGAAACACGAAGGCACAAATCCACAAAGTTTTTTAACCAAAAAGGCAAAAACGTAAAACATTTCCAAAAAATTGAACATCTATCTCCTTTGATGATTGGTGAAAACACCAACATCGGCAGACGGAAATTCCCAACCTCTTGAACATATTGAATATATTGAACCTTTTGAACATCTATCTCATTTGATGATTGGTGAAAACACCAACATCGGCAGACGAAAATCTCCAACCTTTTGAACTTATTGAACCCATTGAACCTTTTGAACAACTTCAAAAACCTCACAAACATCTAAAACCTCAAAAACCTCTTAGAAATCCCCTTCATTAAAATCTTCCTCCGAAAAATGCTGCGATCCCATGTTTATCATGCTCCCCATTAAATCTTTAAACTCAATTTTACCGTCTAATACTTTTTTGCTTATTAATGAATAACTCGATAATCCATGCAATACGAATTCCATCAATAAACCTGTTTCCATTTCATTGATGTTTGGATAAGTCTTTTTTACTAAAGCATACAATCCATCTACAGTGTATAATAAATGTATTTTATCCGCATCTTTTGTTTCTAAAAATACATTTAGATTGTTTCCCGAATCAAACCATTTTGTAATTGGTGCGTAAGGGTTTTCTGCTTTTTGATTCTCTTTATTTTTTTTCTTTTTTAACGTATCTGGATTCGGGAAATAAGTAATGAACAATGCTCTTATGGCTTTATCTACTAGGTTGTATGCAACTTGATATGGCCCTTCTTGTTCGCCTTCATACACCAGTTCTACTTTACCGGTTATAGATGGAATGATGCCTGTTAAATCACTTATCCAAACTTGCGTTTTTTCTTCCTGATTGATAATAGCCCTTCTTTCTGCAGCACTTACAGCATTTTCATATGCAGATATCGTCAAACGAGCACTTACGCCACTTTTCTTATCCACCATTTCACTATTTCTTGCTTCAAAAGAAACTTGCTCTATCAATCGTTTGATTAAATCGCTTACGTCTACGCGTTGCTGTTGGGCGTCTATTTTGTTTGCCTCCTGTTCGGTTATCGCTAATGATGTTTCTACTGATTTTGGATAATGCGTCAAAATCTGGCTTTGTATTCTGTCTTTTAATGGGGTTACAATGCTTCCGCGATTGGTGTAATCCTCGGGGTTGGCAGTAAACACAAATAATATATCAAGTGGTAGTCTTAATTTGAACCCTCTAATTTGCAAATCACCTTCTTCCAAAATATTAAACAACGACACTTGAATCCTTGCTTGTAAATCGGGTAGTTCGTTTATCACAAATATGCTTCTATTGCTTCTTGGAATAATGCCGTAATGTAACACGCGTTCATCTGCAAAACTTAATTTCAAATTTGCTGCTTTTATTGGGTCGATATCGCCAATTAAATCTGCTACACTCACATCTGGAGTGGCTAGTTTTTCGCCATAACGTTGAGATTTATGCAACCAATTTATAGGGGTTTTATCGCCATTTTCTTCAATCAAATCTATCGCATATCTAGATATCGGATGGTAAGGGTCATCGTTGATTTCGCTGCCTGCAATTACAGGAATGTATTCATCTAGCAAATCAACCATTTGACGTGCCATACGCGTTTTTGCCTGTCCGCGAAGTCCCAAAAACAATATGTTGTGTCTGCTTAATAATGCGCGTTCTGTATCCGGAATTACTGTGTCTTCGTAACCCATTATTCCAGGAAATGGATTTTCTTTTTCTGTTATTTTTTTTATAAGGTTATTTCTGATTTCATCTTTTATTGATTTAGATATCCATCCACTTTTTATAAGTTCACCTAATGTTGATATTTGATTCATTTAAGCTGATTTTTTATTTCCCTGAAAGAGAAGATGATATTGATTGATTTTTTGTCTTTTTTTAATTTTCAGTTTAACTTTTAAATTACATCAACGTTTTGCTTCTGCCGCTTTCGAAATCTTTAAATATAAAAGCGCCGAGATTATCTAGTGAAGCAAAGAAAGCTTTTCCATGATTGGTTTCTGTAAATTCTTGTACAAATTTTTGTAAATATGGATCACTGGCAATCATAAATGTTGTAATTGGAATTTTTATTTTTTTACATTGAGCGGCAAGATTCATACAACGATTCAATATTTTCCTATCGATACCAAAGCTATTTTTATAATAATTTTTTCCTTGTTTTAAACAAGTAGGTTTACCGTCCGTAATCATGAATATTTGCTTATTGGGATTGCGTCTTTTTCGAAGCAATTCCATGGCAAGCTCAAGCCCAGCAACAGTATTGGTATGGTATGGACCAACTTCCAAATAGGGGAGGTCTTTAATTTCGATTGTCCATGCATCGTTGCCAAATACCAAAATGTCGAGTGTATCTTTTGGATATTTTGTTTTTATCAATTCGCTCAGCGCCATGGCTACTTTCTTGGCTGGCGTAATTCTGTCCTCGCCATACAATATCATCGAATGCGAAATGTCTATCATCAATACTGTTGATGTTTGCGCTTTATAATCAGTCTCTCTGATTTCTAAATCATCTTCATGTATTCTAAAACTATCGATACCATGATTTACTTGTGCGTTTCGAATGGAAGCGGTAAAATCAATTTGTTCCATCGTATCGCCAAATTGAAATGGACGAGTTTCTGGATTTATTTCATCGCCAGTTCCCGCCTTAAACGTTTGGTGATTTCCTTGTTTCGATTTTTTTATTTTGCCGAAAATTTCATCCAAACTTTTTTTACGAATGCTTTGCTCCGTTTTAGAAGTGATTTTTATTTTGCCATCAGGATTATTATTATCGATATAACCTTTTGCTTTTAAATCTTCAATGAAGTCCCCAATCCCATAATCATCGTCTGTTAATTTATATTCTTTGTCAAGTTCTGTAAGCCATTGAATAGCTTCATTATAATCACCATTGGTATAGGTGAGGAGTTGTGTAAATAAATCAAACAGTTTTTCAAAACTGCTTTTTTCATTTATTCGAGGGTCATATTTTGAGAAGTAAAAACTGCGCATTTTATTTTCAGAAGTGTTTTAATTGTACACAATATAAACAACAAAATGCGGGGTTTAAAGTTTAAAAAAATGATTAAGAATAATTTAAACTTCCAAAACTTTATCCAAGGCATTTTGTAACATCTTTTTATCTGGTAAATACAATTGATATTTACTTAAAAGAACTTTATTCGTAATGCTATCTGTAGCATATTCTACTAAAATATGGTTTTCTTTTGTTCCAAGAATTATTCCAATGGGTTCGTTGTCGCCTTCACTCGCTTCTTCTTTTTTGAAATAGTTGAGGTAGAGATTCATCTGTCCTACATCCAAATGGTCTATTTCCCCTCGTTTTAAATCTACCAATACAAAACATTTCAATATTCGGTGATAGAAAAGCAAGTCTAAATGAAAATGTTTTCCTCCAATACTCATTCGGTATTGTCTACCGATAAAAGCAAATCCTTTTCCAATTTCCATTATAAATTGCTGTAGATTAGAGATAATCTTCTCTTCTATATCACTTTCTAAATATTGGTTTTGCTCTGGGATATTTAAAAATTCCAATACAAATGGGTCTTTCAATAAATCTTCCATGGTTTCTACTATATGCCCTTCTTTTGAGAGTTTCAATATACCTTCTTTGTCTTTACTCAATGCCAAACGTTCAAACAATGAGCTTTTCATTTGGCGTTTCAGCTCACGCACGATCCAACGTTCGTGCTCGCATTGTTTACAATAAAAACCAATTTCCAATGGGTTATCAGCTTTTAAAATTTCAAAATAATGGCTCCATGTCAATAAGTGAGACAGCGTCTCACTTATTGGGAAATGTTGGTATAATTTGCGCATATACAGTAAGTTAAATCTACTAAATCCTTTGCCATACGCACTAGTTAAATCTTTTGAAAGCCGTTCAAAAAGCTGGGTGCCATACTCGGCTCGTTCATTTCCCTTTTGCTCAAACTCAACAATTTGCTGACCAATGTGCCAGTAAGTTTGAACCAAAATGGTATTAACAGACTGAAGGGCTTGTTGTCGGCCGTTTTTCAATAAACTACCAATTTGAGTGATGAGTTTTTTGTATGAGGTTTTATCTATCTTCATGTTTTAAGTTTTTAAATATTTCATCCTAAATAATTATTGATTTCTCAATTTGAGTATAAATGACTAAAGTAAAATATTAAACACTTAATTTTCTTTAGTAACAAAAAAAGCCTCACATTTCTGTAAGGCTTTCTTTTATGATCTAAAAATTATTCTTTATGGTTTTGCTGTATCTGTAGGAGCTACATTTTGTACAGGTTGACTGTTTAGTTGTTGATTCATCATTTTAAACTGATCTTTCAATTGACTAATTCCTTTGAGCATGTTATCATTACGTTCGATTTCTTGACTTAAGCTTTCTCGTTTGTTATCTGGTAATGATCGATAATAAGATGCTTGTTGTTCCATATCCTTTAAAAGCAATTTACTTATTTTTTCAGCCATTTTAGTTTCACCAGCTTTGTAACAAGCATAAAGCATTTGCATTGATATTTGATTATGTTGTTGATAACGTCCTGGCATTGCATATGGATGCACGTCTTGACCAAGCATTGAATCGCATCTTTGGATTAATTTAATGGCATCTTCTTTTCTGTTTTGATCAGCCAAAGAGCTTGCCGCTTGTGCATAAGCCAAACGAATGCTATTCAAATGACGGCGGTTTTCTTCGTCATAATAAACAGATCCTTTTGGTGCTTTACTGAATGAAAATTTATTCATCATTTTGTCCATAACCCAATCTCCATTGGCTTGCGTACCGGTTCCACCATTGTCAATTGGTACCAAACGATAGGTCATACCATCTTGACGTAAATAGTTTTCAAATCCCAACTCTCCGTATGGTGATGTGAAATATATTGGGCGTTTCCATTTATTAGCAGCTATGATATTTAAGATAGCCGCATCATTTTTATAAATGTAATTTTTGTTTATTTTAAATGAAACTTTACTTACAATTTTGTCATTTTTATTTACCGTTCCATTCTTTAAAACAAGTTGTGAATCAACAGGGATAAAAACATTCTGACTTGGGAAAATATTCATGGCATCACCATTATTATTTTGCTGCACTTTTGACTCGTCATCAGAACCTGCATAGTCTTTCATCATGGTGTATAAATCCATGGATTGATTGGGATCAATTCCTGTGTTGGCAGAAGAGAATTGAAGCACATCTCTTTTAGATCCTTCAATTTGATCCGCACTCCAAATCGCATCTATTGGATCGCTTTCATTTAATTTATAACGCAACTGATTGATGTACCAATCTGTTCCCAATAAGCTGCTGTTGATTACACGAACATCTTTTCTTACACCTTCTACTTCCTGTGCATACCAAAGCGGGTAAGTATCATTATCGCCAAATGAAATTAGAATTGCGTTTGGCGCACAACTTTCTAAATAGTTTTTAGCCAAATCACTCGCAATGGTTTTTTGACTTCTATTATGATCATCCCATTCTTGACTAGCCATTAAAACGGGTACAGCCAAAATACAAACAGCTCCTGAAAGCAAACTCGCCATTTGATTGTTTTTTAAAGGTGCCATCAAAAGATCTCTGATGTACAAAACGCCAAGCCCAATCCATATTGCAAAAGCATAGAATGAACCTACAAAT
Organism: Chitinophagaceae bacterium; assembly: GCA_009885535.1. Taxonomy (GTDB): domain Bacteria; phylum Bacteroidota; class Bacteroidia; order Chitinophagales; family Chitinophagaceae; genus Ferruginibacter. Next base: position 21,367 of record VFKL01000172.1, read on the forward strand.
GCATAATCACGTTCACGTGGCTGATTGCCGGCTTGGTTTAAGTATAGTATAATGGCTAGACCTGTGAAGAAGAAAAGAAGTGTGGTTACAAGTGCATCATTCTTATCTTTTTTAACTTGGTAAATGATACCCAAGATTCCTAGAATGAAAGGCAACATATACAAATTGTTGTTCGCCTTGTTATTTTTCAATGTATCTGGTAAAGACTTTTGATTTCCCAGACGAACTTCATCAAAAAACGAAATGCCTGTTTTCCAGTTTCCATCTCTAACATTACCCATGTTTACCCCTTGTACATCATCTTGTTTTCCAGCAAAATTCCACATGAAATATCTGAAATACATCCAATTTATTTGATAGCTCATAAAGAATCCAATGTTTTCAGACATGGTAGGTTTTCTATTCCAATTGCCATCTTGTCCTCGCTCAATTGGATCATCAGGACTAACAGAATTTATCCATGAAGTATAGTAATCTGCGTGGCCTTGATCATTACTTTGATCCCACATTCTAGGGAAAATATGTTTGTCTTCTGGAGCGTAAACGTACTCAACTTTTTTACCGTTTTTCTCATACTTACCATTTGATTTGATATAAGTATCTGTTGTTTTTGCATCAATAATTTGAGCCGTATAATCTTGTCCCATAAGTATTGGCCAATCTCCATATTGCTCACGACTAACATATCCAACCAAACTTACCGGGTTGTCTACATTAAACATATCTACACTAGGATCAGCGTTACTTCTTACTAAGGTTGTAAAATAAGTAGAGTATCCCAATATCATAAATGTAAATGACCACAAACCCAATCTTAAAAAGTTCCAGTTATTTTTAACCGCGATTCTTAATCCGAAGAAAACCAAAGCGGCAAGTAAAACAAAAAAGAAAGCAAATCCACTAAAATAGGGTAGTCCAAAATCGTTTACAAACATGATATCCATATTTCCAGCACCTGAAATGCTCCATTGGATAACTGCTTTTTGAACCACACCAGTAATTACACAACCCAATAAAAAAGCGCCTATGGTACCCCAAGTGGTTGTTTTATATCTTTTAAAATAATAGATTACTACAATAGCAGGAATGGTTAATAAGTTCAATAAATGCACCCCAATTGAAAGTCCCATTAGATAGAATATTAGGATAATCCAACGGTCAGCTTTCGTAAAATGACCTTTAATGCCTTCTGCTTGTTCGTCTGTAACTGCTTGTTCCCATTTCAACATTGCCCAAAAAACGATGGCAGTAAAGAAAGAAGAAAGTGCATAAACTTCACCTTCTACAGCACTATACCAAAAAGAATCGGAGAATGTATAAGCAAGTGCACCAACAATACCGGCAGACATAACAGCGATTATTTTACCATTGTCCATTTCAGTGCCGTCTTTCTGTACAATTTTTTTAGCGAAATGCGTAATCGACCAAAACAAAAACAATATGGTAAATCCACTTGCCAACGCACTCATGGTATTGATACCAGTAGCAGCGTGTTGAGGATCAAAAGGGATCATAAATAACCTTCCAAGTAAAACAAATAACGGTGCTCCTGGTGGATGCGGAATTTGAAGTTTGTAGGCGCTAGAAGCAAACTCGCCACAATCCCAAAGACTGCCAGAAGCTTCCATTGTCATTAAATAAACGGCACAGGCAACGATACATATCGCCCATCCTGTTATCGTGTTGATCTTCTTGAATTGCATAAATGTTATTTAAGTAGTGGCAAATATACTTATGTTTGTTTTTATTTTTTACATAATACATACAGAAATTCAAAATTCAATTATGTTGTTTGTAGATAGTCTCAAAATAGTTTAAAAAATGTCTATTTTGATGGATTAGTATTATACATTGATAATTAATTCAATTAAAGAAAGTTTAATTTCATTTACAGTAATGTGGAATTAATAAATTCCTGTTAATACGATTCATTTATGCCAAAAACTTGCATTATTATTTCTGGACCTACAGCTGTTGGTAAAACCTCGGTTGCTGTTGAACTTGCTTCACATCTTGATACAGAAATAATTTCTGCGGATAGTCGACAATGTTATAAAGAGTTAAACATTGGGGTTGCTAAACCTGAAGAAGTGGATTTGCAAAAAGTGAAACATCATTTCATCAGCTCTCATTCCATTCATGAATCCATTACAGCGGTTGAATTTGAAAAGTATGCATTAAACGCTATTGAAACTATTTTCGAAAATAATGATGTCGCTGTTTTAGTTGGAGGAACAGGTTTGTACATAAAAGCTTTTTGTTCAGGATTTGATCCCATTCCGCCTGTTGCAGCTGAAATTAGAAATTCAATTATTCAACAATACGAATTGCTAGGCATGGATTGGCTTACGGAATCATTAATTCAAAAAGATACAGATTTTGCTAAAACGGGTGAAATGAAAAACCCTCAACGAATGATGCGTGCGCTTGAAGTAATTGAGTCAACAGGGAAATCCATTTTATCTTTTCAATCTCAACAAAAAAAAATAAGAAATTTCAATATAGTAAAATTTGGTTTGGAATTGCCTCGCCAAGAATTGTATGACAGGATTAATTTGCGTGTTGATTTAATGATGGAATCCGGGTTGTTGAAAGAGGTTGAATCACTTTTGCCACATCACAAATTAAATGCACTACAAACTGTTGGTTATAAAGAGCTTTTCGATTTTGTAAATGGTCATAAAACATTGGACGAAGCGGTGAATTTGATCAAGCAAAATAGTCGCCATTATGCAAAACGACAAATGACATGGTTTAAAAAAGATGAATCTATTTCTTGGATTGAGCCAGACGTTAAAACATTGCTTTCAAAAATTCAATTGTAATTTAAAATTTCAATCCAAACGTAGCGTAAATATTGCCAAGGGTTTGTGTGGTATTGGCAAATGTATTTGCACGATCAGATAAACGGTAGGGTAGGTCAACATCTTTTTTTATGGAATGTACATAAGTAAGGTCGATAAAATAACCATTGTTTCGATATCCCAATCCACCACTTAAGCGCATATTATTTGCTTTAAATGCAAGGTCTTTATAAGGGTTTGAATAATATGCAAATCCAAGTCGAGTCATGATTACATTGAATTTTAATTCGCCACCTATTCTGAAATTTATGGTGCTTTTATATTCGTTTTTTACCACTTTATTTAATTGGTCATAATAACTGGTTTCGCTTTTATTGGGATTTTCATTGTTGCTAAAAAACCGACTTGCCCTATGTCTAATGTACTCAAGATCTGCTGATATAAATGCACGTTGCTTTTTTACATTTTCTATTTCTCTAAATACATACGAACCGCTTATTATCGCTTTCCAAGGCATGTTGAAAGCGTATTTACTTTTTCCTGGTTTGTCGTTTGTAAATGTGGTTGAGCTTATAGAATAGGTTTCTATTGGGTTTTCCAATGCCGTTGTTAAAGTTGTTGTTCGAGTATCGGTTAATGACATAAAGTTAGGTGTATGAATAGCCAAGCCCAATCTAATGTATGGTTTTGGTCGATATATTACACCCATTTTAAAATTTATACCCGAGCCATAAGTTTCGAAATTATCGGTATAAGTAAAAGAATTAAAACCATTTGATGTGTCGCCCGATACGTCTGATTCTGTAAAAATGGTATTGCTTTTATAATTTATGATAGGAATACCAAGTGTTACACCATAAAGCCATTTTTCTTCATAATTAGAAGCATAGCTAATGGCAAATTCATAGATGCCACCATTTGTAGTTTTTTGCATGTCCTGCAATAATGATACACCAGAATCGAGTAAATATTCTGGCGCCGTTTTTACTTGTATGAATCCGTTTACGGTAACAGTATCCATTAGATAAGTGTATAATGCGGGTGCTGATGTGTACGGTAACGTTGAATTACTCGACAATACATCATTTATACTCAAATTACTTTTTGCAAATTCTTCTGCAAATTGCTCACTGAAAGAACTATAGTTATTTATTCCGCTGTAACGCAAATGGTTGTTAAAACTGGCATTTTTATTAAAAGCAAATGTGATTGAACTGCTATTTGCAGAATTGTTTAAATGAGGGATTCCTATAATTACACCCATTGGCCCAAACTGTAAAGCGTTTTTATTACTTTCGCTATTTGTTGATCTGTAATTGGTTTTGTTTTTTGATTGATTAAGAAATGGAGAGAAAACAAATTCACCGGTTTTGAAAAGTCCAAGTCCTGCGGGGTTTACATAAGCTGCAGTGATTTCTCCACCCAAAGAGCCCATTACACCACCCGTAGCCATAAATCTTGCCGAACCATTTAATGGTTGCCAACTATATCGAATGGCATCTTCAGGCAATTGAGCAAAGGTTTTTAAACAAAAAAGTAATGAGAATATAAGTAGCAATTGTTTCATAAAATAATAATTTAGTCAAAAGTTAAAAGTCAAAAGTTAAAAAATGTTGTTTTAAATTACTTCACTTTTGACTTTTAATTTAATTACCCCTCGTTGGTCGAGATATCGTATTTCCAGAACCAGATGAAGAACTTGATGAAGGCGTATAACTTCTGGTATTATTTTCGGTTGAATTATTGTTTGGAGAAATGTATTCCCTTGTATTGTCTCTCGAATTGCTATTATTATAAGACCTTGTAGAAGTGTTATATTTAACTGGACTTGTATTGTATTTAGGGTTTACCGTGTTTGTATTGTTAAACTGGTAACTTGATAAATTAGTAGTTCTAGGTGTTGAATTGGTTGTTGAGAAATTTAATCCATTATTGTAAATCGGATAAGCGTAGTAGTAAGGATTGTAATAATAACCGTATCCATATCCATAAGCGTAAGGACTATAACTGTAATCGTAATTTCCATTTATTGTTCTCCATCTGCTGTCATATCTACTCATGGTAATTTCTCGATTGTCCGAATTTTCTGAAGTTTTATCTTCTTTATCCACTAAATCATTCATTTCGCGAACAGGCGAATAATACACATCATCGGGAGTTTGAGATACTTTATAAATGTGGCTACAACTGATTAAACAGAAACATAAACAAGTAAATAATAAAAAATTTAAGCGCATAATCTCAAGTTTAAAAGGATTGTAAATTGAAGTTATTACTTTTGTGCGATTATCGAATTGAAATTTCTGTACAAATCTAATTGTTGAATGGATAGATTTTGTTTATAGTTTGTTAATTTGATGATTTTTGGAGTACTAATTTTTAATGTTTACAAATTAAATATGAGCAAAGAAATAACAACGAGAGAAGCGGATTATTCCCAATGGTACAATGATTTAGTGATTAAAGGCGAACTCGCCGATCATTCATCGGTTAGAGGTTGCATGGTTATTAAACCTTATGGTTATGCACTTTGGGAAAACATGCGCGATCAATTGGATAAAATGTTTAAGGCAACTGGACATGTTAATGCATACTTTCCATTGTTTGTACCTAAAAGCTTATTTGAAGCAGAAGAAAAAAATGCAGAAGGTTTTGCTAAAGAATGTGCAGTGGTTACCCATTATCGTTTAAAAAATGACCCCAATAATAAAGGAAAATTAATTGTTGATCCTGATGCCAAACTTGAAGAAGAGTTGGTTATTCGTCCTACCAGTGAAGCCATAATTTGGAACACGTATAAAGGTTGGATTCAATCATACCGTGATTTACCTTTATTAATCAATCAGTGGGCAAATGTGGTACGCTGGGAAATGCGTACAAGATTATTCTTACGCACAGCAGAGTTTTTGTGGCAAGAAGGACATACCGCACATGCTACAAAAGAAGAAGCAATTGAAGAAACAACAAAAATGTTGGATGTATACGCTGAATTTGTAGAACATTATATGGCGGTGCCTGTAATTAAAGGGGTGAAAACACCAAACGAACGTTTTGCTGGTGCGGAAGACACCTATTGCATTGAGGCTTTAATGCAGGATGGTAAAGCACTTCAGGCGGGAACCTCGCATTTTCTTGGACAAAATTTCGCGAAAGCATTTGATGTTCAATTTTTAAATAAAGAAAATAAAAAAGAATTTGTTTGGGCTACCAGTTGGGGTGTTTCTACAAGATTAATTGGTGCTTTGATTATGGCACATAGCGACGATCAAGGATTGATTATGCCTCCGCGTATCGCACCGTTGCAAGTGGTTATTGTGCCTATTTATAAAGGCGAAGAAAGCAAACCCATCATCGATGAAAAAGTAGCTTCTTTGATTAAAGATTTAAAAGCCTTGGGCGTTTCTGTAAAATACGACAATAGCGAAAATGCTCGTCCAGGTTGGAAATTCGCAGAGTATGAATTAAAAGGTGTTCCTGTTAGAGTAGCCATGGGGTTGAGGGATATCGAAAATAATGTAGTAGAATTGGCTCGTCGGGATACCAAAGAAAAATCAACGGTTTCTTTTGAAGGCTTGGCATTACATATTTTACAATTGTTGGAAGAAATACAACAACAAATTTTCAATAAAGCGCTTGCGTTTAGAAATGAAAATATCCGTGAAGCAAATACTTGGGATGAATTTGTTGACATTTTAGACAATAAAGCAGGGTTCGTTTCTGCACATTGGGATGGCAGTAGCGAAACAGAAGATAAAATTAAAGAGCAAACCAAGGCCACCATTCGTTGTATTCCAATTGATAATAAACAAGAAAGTGGTAATTGCATATTAACTGGAAACCCAAGCACACAAAGGGTTTTATTTGCTAGGGCGTATTAATGTATTAAAAATTTGTTTTGAATAATAAAGGAAGTTACCGATCTAAATTTAATGCCAGAAGCGAATCTGTTCCTGCTGATTCAGATGCACCTAAACGCGCATTTGTAAAAATAAATGCAGAAACATTAACTGCTTTTGAGGAAGGTAAAGTGTTGTTAATTGATAAAACCATGCATTGGACTTCTTTCGATGTAGTTAAAAGTATCCGCAGTTATTTAAAAGTTAGAAAGGTTGGACATGCGGGTACCCTAGATCCGCTTGCTACAGGATTGTTGATTATTTGCACTGGGAAATTCACGAAGAAGATTAATGAATTTATGGCTTTGCCAAAAGTGTACACCGGTAGTTTTACGCTTGGTGCGATTACACCTACATACGATTTAGAAAGTTTGCCCGAATCACCGAAAGAATTTTCTCATTTTACAACTGATGAAATTACAAATGCTACTTCAGCTTTTTTAGGTGAAATCGATCAAATACCGCCAATGTACTCCGCCATTAAAAAGCAAGGAATAGCCCTGTACGAATTGGCTCGTAGGGGAGAGGATGTTGATTTGTTGCCTCGAAAAATTCACATTCAACAATTTGAAATCACATCAATTGAATTGCCTTTGATTCATTTTAAAATAGAATGTTCAACAGGTACGTATATTCGAAGTTTGGCACATGATTTCGGTCAAGCGCTTGGTTGTGGTGCTTTTTTAAGTGCGCTAAGAAGAACCAATATCGGTGAATTTGATGTGAAGGACGGTATGTTAATGGATGGTTTTTTGGATATGATTGAGGAAATGCAAAAGGATAATACTGCTCAATAAAACTTTTTTCATCAAAAGGAATAACCTATTCCAATCGTGAAATTAAAATTCTCATAACGCCATTTTTTATAGACGTCATTTTCTCCTCTTGTAAACAGTTTTTTCAACAAATCATTGAAGCCAATATCCGGCATTTTCCATCCATCATTGATATAATAAAATTCTGGCCGTTTAAATCTAAAGCCGAAGTCCAATCTTAATACAATGTAATTGAAATCTAAGCGCAATCCCGTTCCTGCTGCTACGCCCAATTGCTGATAAAATGTTTTGAAATTAAATTGAGTGCTATCTGTACTTCCATCAGTTTTTGTACTTCGGATATTCCAGATGTTGCCAATATCTGTAAACACTGCGCCACGAAGGGTTAGCGTATTGGGGATAATTCGTGCGATATCATAACGGTATTCGATATTCGCTTCCATTTGCATGTCGCCTGTTCTGTCGTTAAATATTGTTTTATTTGAAGAATATGGAATTAATGGTCTTCCACCAGGACCAATGCCGCGCACCGGCCAAGCCCTCATACTATTGCTGCCGCCCCCAAAATATTGTTTAAAAAATGGTAAGGTTCTATTGGTATCAGAGCCCAATAAAGGAACGCCAACCCCAAGAAATCCACGCATTGCCAAGGTTGAACGATTGTAAACAATGGTATGTTTTATTTCAAAATCTGTTTTTATGTATCTACGTTTTATTTTTTTGAATACAGGAATCAAACCCCAAGTTAATCCCGATTCTTCTGTGTTCATTACTATAGTCATTTCCTTTGATAAGGAATTGGGATGAGAAAATTGATTCATGGTTTTTGAAAAACTAACCCGCATGCCATTCACCAATGCGGTATTATACGAATAATTTAAAAAGGGATTATCGTTTAATATTTTTCTAAAACTATCACTCGGGTTGAGCAAATTACTATATCCAATATTTATTGGCGACCAAACCCATTTCCATTTTTTCCTGTTGATCCCTGTCCAACCTAACCCTGCATTTATAGTTCTTAAATTAAATAAATCAAGTCTTGTATTATACGCAACACCAAGATTGATGAACGTTTCACCATTGTTGTAATTCGACTTTTTATTAAACAAATTTGGTAAGCCTGGATAGATTAATCTTGGAAACGAAGTGGAGTTGGTATATCCGATTTCATTTGAATTGATAAACTTGTTTTTTACCCCTGAATTATTATTGAATTCAATACCGGCTCTTACATTGTGTGTCATTCGAATTGCTTCTTTAGCCAAGTTTCTGTTTAACAAAGAAATGTTTCCAGATAACCCAAATAAATTACCTGCTAAAATATTACTCGTATTGCTTGCGGCAGAATAACTTATTTCCAGTGCTGTTTCAAACCCCAGCTTTTTTAGTGGAACCAATTCTATGTAAACATCAACTAAATGATTGCTGTCTTTTACATCCATCAATTGAATGTTTACAGATTGCCAAACCCCTGATTTAGTAAAGTTATAAATCGTTTGGTTGTAGGCGTTTTGATTAAAAACACTCCCTTTAATTATCTGAAGATTCTGCTCAATCAATTTCGTTTTATAAAGAGGATAATGGTATTTTAAATTAAATCTTGAGGTAATTACTTCTTTTAAATTTTTATTGTCAAATTGGTCGCCAGGTCTGTAATCAATGAAAACAAAAATATTGTTTACTTTGTATTGTTGTAATCTAGAACTATCTAGAGTGGGATTTAAAGTAAAGGTCAGTCGTATAGTTGGGATGTCTTTTTTTAATTGTGCTTCGTTTATTAATCGAAGTTGCTCAAAAGGATCACTGTTTAAAGTTGATAACGCTTCTAATGTAGTGTCTCCCAATAATTTCAGTTCCGATGAAGTGAATTTATAATAACCATTGTTTCTAAAACTATCTACCAGCCTAGATATTTCTGTAATAACGCCAGCTTTAGTAATAGGTTGATTTAATTGTAGATAACTATCTTTTTCAAATTTTTTGATTAAAGTTTGTAATTCTGGTTTACTGATTTTATAATCGATGCTTTCTACAATGGTGGTTCTGCCTGGCGTAATGTTATAATGAACTGTGATTTTTTTATGAAAAGTGTCTGTGTGAAAACCAACATCGGATTGATAATAACCAAGGTGAAATAAAGAGCCACGCATATTTTCACTAGAAGCGATGGTGTAATTGGTATCGTAAGTAACAGGTTTTTTTAACAATTTTAAAATGCCCCATTTTTTTGTAATTTTTATTTTTGAACTATCTGTTAATTGGCCGAGCAATCTATTTTCAAGTGTTTTTTTTTCTGATTTGCTAAGTTTGACTTCATTAACTTCGATTTTATTTTTGTAGAGGTAGAATTTATTGGCAGGTGGATTTTTTACAAATGGTTTTCCGCATGATGCTAAAGCCAATATCCCTAAAAGATATAAAAATCTTGAAAAATAAACTATGTTGAATTTAAAAATTGATGGCATAAATTCTTGTAAATGTTAAGCAAAGCAACAATCAAAGATATTCAAAGTTTACAGCACAAAAAATTTAGAAATGAAAGTAAGGTTTTTGCTGCCGAAGGGCCAAAGGTTGTTGACGAATTATTAACCACTGGATATTTTGATTGTGAACAGGTTTTTGCAAGCTCAAAATGGAAAGGGTGGCTAGATGAAAAATTGCTAGTTTCATTAGGCGAAAAAGCACAGCTTATAGAAGAATTTGAACTTGAAAAGATTGCTGCCTATACCACACCCAATCAAGTTGTGGCATTATTTAAAATACCAGAGGTTTCTTCAATTAAGGCTGAAAAGAATTCAATTACAATTATATTAGATTCCATTCAAGATCCAGGAAATCTGGGAACCATCATCAGAACCGCAGACTGGTTTGGCATAAAAAACATTGTTTGTTCAGAAAATACAGTGGATCAATTTAACAATAAGGTAGTACAAAGCACAATGGCCAGTTTAGGAAGGGTGAAAGTGGGGTACACGAATCTTGAAAAATGGGTTGACGAAAATCACCACGTTCCAATTTTAGCAGCCGTATTGGATGGAAAACCTATTGGCTCTTTGGCACCAATTAATGAATGTATAATCATGATTGGAAATGAAGCCAATGGATTATCAAAAGCATTAATTGAAAAAGCTGATGAACGGATTACGATTCCAAGATTAGGAGCAGCCGAATCGCTTAACGCTGCAGTGGCAACGTCTATTTTCTTGTACGCACTTACAATAAAATAAACTTCATCGAAAAGCAATTGCCTTCACCGGATTTATTTTTTTTATTAAAAAAGTAGGGATGATTAAAGTGATGAAGCATACGATTAATGTAACTACATCTATCAACAAAATTTGCCACCAAACAATCATCACCTTTGCCTCAGAAATAAAATAGGCTTCTTCGTTTAATCGTATAAAGCCCGTTTTTATTTGAAGCCAGCATATAAATAATCCAAGAATGGTGCCTAAAAGAATTCCAATACCCGCAATTAATGTGGCATTGTACAAAAATATTTTCTGGATTTCCCAATTGCCAGCACCCAACGCTTTTAAAATCCCCGACATTTTTGTTCTTTCTAAAACTAAAATTATCAAACATGTAGTAAGGTTTACGATTGCTACAATCAGCATTATCATCAGTAAAATGTTTTTAATTTGTCCTTGCAAATTGAGCCAGTCAAATATGTTTGGGTATATTTCTTTAATGTTTCTACTGTACCAACTTTGTGGTAAATTTTCATAAGTTAATCGGGTTATACTATCAGCTAAAGTATAATCGTGTAAAAAAATCTCGTAACCAGCAATTTGAGTGGGTTCCCAATTATTTAATCGTCTAATTAAATTCAAATCGCAAATTGCAAAATTCTTATCGTATTCATCGATTCCTGTTTTAAATATTCCAGATATTTTTAGTTTTCTTGCATTTCTAGATCCGTCTTCTTTAAAGAAAAATACAATCAAGCTATCGTTTGTTTTTAAGTTTAATTGCTTTGCAGTAAAAGCACTGACCATCATCTCTTTGCTGTAACCATTGTCTTTAAATTCAATCCAACTTCCAGAAATTAAGAAATCACTCATTCTACTAAAGTCAAAACTTTGGTCGATGCCTTTAAGTAGAACGCTTTCAATATCGGAGCCGTATTTAAGTATGGCAGATTTTGTAGCGTATCTTTCAACAGATTTTATTGATTTTATTTTTTTAAGATATTGTTCTACTGAATCATTTTTATAGATGGGATATTCTTCTGAAATTCCTCCACTGGTTTCTAAATTTTGTTGAATTCTAACATGTCCCCAAAAGCTAAATACTTTATTACTGATGGTTTGTTGAAACCCATTTACAAAACTCAATGCCACAATCATTGCAGCCACACTCATGCAAGTAGCACCAATAGCCAAATTGATGATAAACCTAGAAAAACTTTGTTTGTTTTTTAAGGCGATGCGTTTTGCAATAAAAAGTGATGTATTCAATCAGTAATTTTTTGCTATCTTTCAAAAGTAAAATATTTAAGTTACTAAATGAATGTCAATTTTAAACTTGCGGTTATTTTTTTACTGAATTTTTGTATGAGTGTTACCCTTGTTCACGCACAAGTATCAGAACAGATTTACAAACCCTACATTCGTACGGCTCAGTTGTACGTTTATGGTGATCAACAAAGCTTACCGGTTATTGCGCTTAATTCTAATACGAAGTTGGAGTTGGAATTTGATGATATGGACGGCAATTATAAAAATTATTATTACACGTATGTGCTTTGTGATTACAATTGGCAACCTGCTAAATTAAGTGCCTTTGATTTTATAAAAGGATTTACGCAAAACCGTATCAATACTTATCGATATTCAAATATTGCGTATAAAAAATATACCCATTATCAAGCGTTTTTGCCCGATCAAAATTCGATGCCTTCTAAGTCTGGAAATTATTTGTTGAAAGTTTATTTGGATGGTGATACGTCTAAATTGGTTTTTACCAAACCATTTTTAGTGTTTGAGCAAAAAGCAAATATCACCGCTACCGTAGTGCAACCATTCACGCCTGAAAAGTTTTATTCACATCAGCGGATTCGATTTTCGGCTACTTTGAAAGACGTAAATTCATTTAGTGCTGCACAACAAGTAAAAGCGGTCATCTTGCAAAATAATCGTTGGGATGTGGCAAAAAAAGACATCGCTCCCACATTTGTTAGGGGAAATGTAATGGAATACAATAGCGAAAGTGTTGGTGTTTTTCCTGCTGGCAAAGAATGGCGTTGGCTGGATTTGAGGAGCTTTAGATTGCAAAGTGATAAAGTAAAATCAGGGGAGTATTCGGTTGATAAAGCCGAATTTTATTTGAAAACAGAATTCGATAGAACCGGCGAACGTTACCTTTATTTTCCTGATTATAATGGCATGTACAATATTGTTACCTACGAAAGCATTAATCCATTTTGGCAAGGTGATTATGCAGACATTCATTTTTCATTTGCTCGAAAAGATGCACAACCATATTTGGATAAAGATATTTATTTGTTGGCTGCTTTCACAGGTTATGGGCTAAATGATAAATGGAAAATGATATACAATACAGAAACGGAAACCTATGAATTAAACACCCCATTAAAACAAGGGTATTATAATTATACGTATGTGGCGGTTGATAAAAAAAATATAAACGATAAAGTGGAATTGGAAGGAAATTACTGGGAGTCGGAAAACAGCTATACCATTTTGTTGTATTACAAATCATTTACCGATAGAAATGATCAACTCATTGGCGTTTCAACCATTGATTCCAGATCGGATAAGCCAGGGTTTTCTTTTTAAAAAGTAAAAAGTAAAAAGTGAAAATTCATGACTGCCTTAGAGAATAAAATTTCGAAAGTAGTATCATCATTTTTTAATTTTAATTTTGAATTAAAAATTATAACATGAACAAATTAATCAGCTTTCTATTTTTTGCATTGATGCACACTGGTGTTCAAGCACAAATAAATTATGTAGAAGACGTGAATCCGTTTATTGGCACTGGTGGACATGGGCACACGTATCCCGGCGCTACATTGCCGCATGGGATGGTACAACTTAGTCCAGATACGCGACTTGAAGGTTGGGATGGATGCAGTGGTTATCATTATTCAGATAGTTTTATTTATGGATTTTCGCATACACATCTAAGTGGTACGGGTTGTAGCGATTATGGCGATGTTTTAATTATGCCAGGAAACGGAATTCCAAATCCCTTGCAATCAAAATATCGTTCTGCATTTAATCACCGTAAAGAAAAAGCAAGTCCTGGTTATTATGCGGTGCATCTCGAAAAAGATGATATTTATGCAGAATTAACAACAACAGAGCGTGTAGGATATCATCATTACTTATTCAATTCAAAAAAAAATAATTTTGTAATCATCGATTTAAAACATCGGGATGAAGTCATTGAATCTTCCATAAAAATTGAAGACAGTGTAACCATCACAGGATTGAGGCGCAGTAAGGCTTGGGCAAATAATCAGTTCGTTTATTTTGTGATGAAATTTTCTCAGCCGATTAAAAATTGGGGCATTTGGGAAAATGACATTGAAGATGAAAAACAAAAAAATGAAGCGTCTGGAAAAAACATCAAAGCATATATCTATTTCGAACGATCTGTTGCGAATGACTTGTTTATAAAAGTGGCCATTTCTCCCGTAAGTATAGAAGGTGCAAAAAAAAATCTGGATGCCGAAATTGGAAACCAATCCTTCAACGAAATTAAAAACATTGCAGCACAAAAATGGAACCAGGAGCTGTCTAAAATTGATGTAAAATCTACAGATAAAAATCAAAGAAAAATATTTTATACGGCTTTATATCATACCGCCATTGTGCCCAATATCAATATGGATGTAGATGGAAGTTATCGTGGTATGGACAATGAAATTCATCAGGCAAAGGGCTTTACATATTATTCTGTGTTTTCTTTATGGGATACGTATCGAGCTGCGCATCCTTTATACACTATAATTGATAAAAAAAGAACACTGGATTATATCAAAACATTTTTGGTGCAATATCAACAAGGTGGAAGGTTGCCGGTTTGGGAATTGGCATCTTGCGAAACTGATTGTATGATTGGATATCACAGTGTGCCTGTAATAGTGGATGCATACATGAAAGGCATAACAGATTTTGATACTAAATTGGCATTGGAAGCCATGTTGAAATCTGCAAAATGGAATCATTTGGGATTGCCCGCATTTATTAATCAAGGCGTGATAAATATTGAGGATGAACATGAAAGCGTGAGTAAAAATTTGGAGTATGCTTATGATGATTATTGTATTGCCATTTTTGCAAAATCTTTGGGGGATGATAAAACTTATCATGAGTTTTTAAAACGGGCACAAAATTATAAGAATCTATTTGATATTAAAACGGGGTTTATGCGCCCCAGAAAAAATGGCGGTTGGTTAAATCCTTTTGAACCAAGAGAAGTAAACAATCATTTTACAGAGGCGAATAGTTGGCAATATTCATTTTGTTTTCCTCAAGATATAAATGGGTACATAAAAATGATTGGAGGTAAGAAAAATCTGGAGAAAAAGTTAGATGCATTATTTAATGAAAATTCAAAAACAACGGGAAGAGATCAAAGCGACATTACGGGCTTGATTGGTCAATATGCCCATGGGAATGAACCAAGTCATCATATTGCGTATTTGTATAATTACACCAATCATCCTTCAAAAACACAATTTTATGCAAATAAAGTAATGAAGGAATTCTATAAAAATGAGCCAGATGGATTAATTGGAAATGAAGACTGTGGGCAAATGAGTGCTTGGTATGTATTGAGTGCATTGGGTTTTTATCCAGTTACACCTAGTGATAACACATACATGATTGGCTCGCCACAATTTAAAGAAGCAACCATTCATTTGGAAAACGGGAAGCAATTTTTGATAAAAGCGACAGGTGTAAATGAAAAAAATATTTTCGTACAATCCGCTAATTTAAACACATCAAATAAAAACAATTCGGTAAAATTGAAATTGGATTATTTAAATCATGCAGATATTTCGAATGGTGGAAATTTGGATTTTAAAATGGGAGGCAAAAAGAAAAATAGTTTACAAATGGTTGAAATTAAAAAACCATTAAATGAATGGATGGGTGGAAGTTTTGTAGTAAATCCAACGATTGAAAGCCGAAATATTTCATTTAGAGATACACAATGGATATCAATAAATACATTCGAGTCAAATGTAAAATTATATTATACCACAGATGGAGCAGAACCTTCAATAGAATCTAAATTTTATACCAAGTCGTTTTTGATTGATAAAACCACAAACATTAAAGCTATTGCAATAGATGAAAATGGCAATAAAAGTTTTATAACTACGGCTACATTTAAACAATCCATTAATAATTGGGAAGTTAAATTAAACACGCCATTTGAACCACAGTATGAAGGAGGCGGCGCATCGGGTTTGATAGACGGAATTTACGGAACTACAAATTGGCGAATGGGTAATTGGCAAGGATATCAATTGAATGATTTTGATGCAGTTATTAATTTAAAAGAAGTGAAAAATATTTCAAAAGTTACAGCCAGTTTTTTGCAAGATATTCGCCCATGGATTGTAATGCCAAAGCAAGTTTTAGTAGAGGTTTCTTTTGATGGAAAAGAATTTCATCAAGTATATAGTGGAACCGATTTTTTAAAGATTGAAGATACAAATCCACAGGTAAAAAAAGTAGAAGCCACATTTAAAAATCAGCCGGTTCAATATATTCGAGTTATAGCCAAGCAATATGGCAAACTTCCATCTTGGCATGAAGGCGCAGGTGGTGATACGCATTTGTTTGTGGATGAGATTACAGTGGAGTAGGAGGAAGATGTTTGAGAGGTTTAAAACGTTTAAGACGTTTAAGATGTTGGCATTTTCGTCTGCCGATGTTGGTGTTTTTACCAATTATCACACAAAGGAGGTTTGGGAGGTTTTCAAACTTTCAAATGTTTGCTGGCGCCGGTTTCCAAACCGGTGTCTTTTTAAACATTCGGTTTCTAACCGAAAAGATTGAATAAACCCGGATTTTGCAGTTGGAATCGTGATGAAAGGAAAAAAGGCAATAAAGACGGGTGTTTGAGCCGATTTTTTGGTTGATAACATATTGAAATATGGCAATATCAAAAAGTCAAGCAAACGCTTGTATTTGCAGCATTTTTTTCTTGTAATAGATTTCAACTGCAAAATTTGGGTTAAACCATTAAACAATAAACCAGCGAAGCGATTTAAACCTTTTTCCCTACTTCACCCCCTTCGCCTTCTTAATCATTTCATCATCAACATTTACAGCTTCGTAATACCCTTCTTTATTCCAAATAAATCGGGCGATTGAGGACTTTAAAAATTGAATGATATATTTTTTTTCTGAAGTAGAAATGCCAGAAATGTCAACTGAATCTTTTTTTGAAAAGTTGGTGAAATCATTCCAATCGTTATCAGAAAAAATAAATTTTTCGGCAAATGAATTTGGGCTATTGAATTGCTTTAATGTAGATTCGAAACGAGTGCTATAAATCAATGCGTAATGGTTTGCCAGTCCCTTTGAAAAAAGTAATCGAATTGCTTTGCTTAAGTAAGCAGTGTCCGAGACTTGATAAATATCTGGCGTAATACCACCGCCATCATACAATTTTTTACCTTTGGGTGTGGTGAATATTTTATTTTTATTTGTGGTTCCCACATATTGAATAGAGTCGTTTCCGTTTATATATCTTTCTTCAATTTCTTCGTAATAAGCCTTTCCTCCATTTGCATAAGAACGCTGAATGCATCTGCCCATTGGGGTGTAATATCTGGCAACTGTTAATCGAAGCGCATCGCCATTACTTAAATCGTATTGTTCTTGTACCAAACCTTTCCCAAAGCTTCGTCTACCGATTATCGTTGCTCTATCCCAATCTTGCAAAGCGCCCATCAGCACTTCACTTGCACTAGCCGATCCTTCATCACTAAGTACAACTAAACTTCCTTTTTCAAATTGCCCTAATCTTCTACAACGGTATTCTTTTTTTAGTCTGTGTTTTCCTTCTGTGTATGTAATTAATTTGTCTTCAGTTAAAAACTCGTCTGCAATTTCAATAGCTTCGTCCAAAACGCCACCACCATTATCTCTAAGATCAAGAATTAATTTGTGCATGCCTTTTTTATTCAATTCGGTTAATGCCGTCATGAATTCTTTATAGGTGTGTGTTGAAAATTTATTGATTTTGATGAAGCCAGTTTCACGGTCAAGCATATACGAAGCGTCGATGCTATTGATTGGAATTAGATTTCTTTGTATGGGAATAGAAATTAATTTTTTGTCTCTCAATACTGTAACTGTTAATTTGCTTTCTCTAGATCCTCTCAATAAGTTTCTTATGGAATCAACATCCATTTTAGCACCCGCAATTACGATGTTATTTGCTTTTATAAATTGGTCACCAGATAAAATACCTGCTTTCTGTGCTGGCCCATCCTTTAAAATTTGAGAAACATTCAAAGTGTCATGAAAAAAATCGAATTCAATTCCAATGCCATAAAAATTACCTTCAATGTCGTTGTTGATGTCTTCCAATTCTGTTGCAGGAATATACACGGAATGCGGGTCAAGTTTTGTCAGCAATGCTTCAATAGCAGTATCCGAAAGTTGCTTCATTTTTACATCATCCACATATCGTTCTTTAATCAAACCCATGATTTCATTAAATGGAGAAGCTTTTTCAACAGAAAAAAATGGATTGGATGGAAATTGATCACGCATTTTAAAACCTATAAAAATGCCAATGGCCATGGAAATACTAAAAAGTAAAGGAAGCAAAACTTGTGTTTTTTTGTTACTCATGAAAATTGATGTAAGCGATTTGAATATTTGTAAAAGCCCAAAGTTAATTTTTTGTTTCCAACTGAATTATATTTCTGACAATTGAATAGAA
>VFKL01000197.1 GCA_009885535.1 Chitinophagaceae bacterium
CAAGCTCCCTTCACCTTTCGGGGGAAGGGTTGGGGATGGGGGCAAACAAACAACAAACGTCTTATATCCCAGATAAAAAATTATCCCGGATATGATCTACAACATTTATGATATTCCCAGCATCTTCAAAAACCTTTAACTGCAAATCCGCGCCTGTACCGGTTTCTATAATTTTATGTACATGATTGATGGCGTGTTGGCTGCCTAAATGTGGTACAACATCATCAATGAAATTCAAAAGTTCGTGGATTAAAGAAACGGTATTTACTTCCTCTGCTTTTCCAAAATCAATCATATTCCCTTCCAACCCATATCTGCTGGCCCTAAATTTATTTTCATTGATTAGAGCTCTGCTGTACATCATGAAATTCAAATTCTGACAACGCAATTTGTACAGTTTAGCACATATCGCCTGAAAAATAGCAGCAATAGCAATGGTTTCATCAATAGTTAAAGGGATATCGCAAATTCTAAATTCCACCGTATCAAAAACCGGATGTACCCGCAAATCCCACCAAATTTTCTTGGGATTATCAATGCAATTGGTTTTAATCAACATTTTTACGTAGTTGTCATAATCCTCAATGCTATTAAATAGATCGGGTATACCAGTACGTGGAAATTTTTCAAAAACTTTTGTTCTGTATGATTTATAACCTGTAATCCGACCTTCCCAAAATGGAGAGTTGGTGCTTAATGCAAATACGTGTGGTAAAAAATAACGTGCCGAATTGGCGATATGAATGGCCATTTCTCTGCTTTCCATTCCAATATGCACATGTAATCCAAAAATCAAATTACTTCGCGCTGCATCCTGAAACTCATTCACAATTTCATTGTAACGGGCATGATCGGTAATCAACTGTTTTTGCCAATGACTGAATGGATGTGTTCCACTGGCACCAACCCACAATCCCAATGAATTTGCAATGTCATAAATAGACTTTCTTAAATTAGCCACATCCGAAAACGCTTCTTCTACATCTTTACAAATATCAGTGCCTACTTCCACAACTGCCTGATGCATTTCCGCTTTCACTTTGTCGCCAAATATTTTCTGTCCTTCAAGTACAATTTTTTGTTCGTGGCTTTTTAATTCCCGTGTGATTGGATCTATCACCATATACTCCTCTTCTACCCCAATTGTAAAGTGTTTATAAGAAGTGTTTGCCATAAAAAATGAGTTGATTGCTATAAATATATTTTTATATGGCGAGATAAAAAAATTTGTGTTGAATTAATACAGATTATTAAATGTTATCTGCGATTAATTTATCGATAATTTCTTCAGTTATATCTGGGTAATTTACTGTGATATTTTGTGGTAAATCTACCCAGTTTTTTATTTGGTTTATATATTCTATTTTCAATGTTTTTAATACGGGAACCCCCAATTGATGTAAAGCGGCTGCGTTGCATTGTTGTTCGTACTGCCCTTTCATTGGAATCACCATTAATTTTTTTTTCAAGAACAATGCTTCAGCAGGTGACTCAAATCCAGCGCCACACAAAATACCAGTACAATTAACGATGCTTGTAATAAATGCTTCGTTTTGTATAGGGCGAATTTGCACATTTTTTTCTGTGTACATAACCTTGGAATGTTTACTAAACACTTCCCAATTTACTTCAGGTATTTCGCTTAATATTCGAATTAAGATTTCGTCTCCATAAGCAGGCAAATAAACGGTATAATGAGGTTTTTTCACAGGATTAGCTAATCTTATTTGATTTCTAATTACTGGTGTAAAAATGTTTTGGTCATAATTTTCAAAATGAAATCCATACGCTTTTGTAAATGGTGCATAATACCTCAATACAAGGTTTCCAATGATATCAAATGTTTTTGGCTTTGGTGCATTTTTGTTTATTACTGCCGACTGATGACTCAAACCGATACATGGTCTCTTTTTTATTTTACATGCCCATGTACTTACTGGTTCAAAATCGCTGATAACTAAATCGTATTCGTTTACAGGTAAGCTTTTAATCTCGCGGATCAAATTACGCAGATTACATTTTTTAAAGGTGTCAAATAAATCAATCCCACCTTTTTTACCAAATATAAAACTGAGCCCTTTAAATTTATATTTAATGTTGTAAGGCAAATCTACATCTGCTTGTATGCCACTTACTAAAATATCTAAATCCCCTTTTTTTTGTAAAATTGGAATAATATCACGCGCACGCGAAACATGCCCATTGCCCGTTCCTTGTATTGCATAAAGGATTTTCATTGATTTTTAAAACTTTAAGATTGTCGTATAATGTTCTTATAAATATAAGTTTTCATGAAAGTAAAAATTCAAAATTTAAACTTAAAAATTATTTATTTTGCTATTTACCGGCCACAGTGGGCAAGCTTTTTTACTTTTTACTTTTCACTTTTCACTTTTCACTTTTCTCATCACTTTTCTCATCGCTTTTCAACACATTAAACTCCTGAACCAAATTATCGAACAATTGATTGTTGTTTAATTCCTCCTCTTCTTTTTCCAATTTCTTAGCATTTTTATAACCCTCTACATCAAAATGATGAATTTTCCATTCGCCTGAATTATATTCCAAAGCAGTTAAATTTTCTATCCAATCTCCGCTATTCAAATAAACAATTGAACCTTTTGCATTGCTTATTTCCCTGATTTCTGGATGGTGAATATGACCACAAACCACATAATCGTATCCATTATTAATCCCAATTTCGGCAGCCACCTCTTCAAATTTATTGATAAACTTAACCGCACTTTTTACCCCATTTTTTACGTTCTTAGATAATGAAATTTTTCCCTTATTAAATACTTTCTCTGAAATGAAATTTACAAATCGATTAATTAATATCAATAAATCGTAACCAAAACCGCCAAGTTTTGCCAGCCATTTGCTGTATTGCATCGTTACATCAAATACATCCCCATGAAAAAACCATGCTTTTTTATTTCCATCCAATTCAAGTATCACTTTATTTACAATTTGCATTCCACCCATTTCAAACCCAACAAACCTGCGCAGCATTTCGTCGTGATTACCTGTGATATAATACATTTTAATGCCTTTACCCATCCAACCCATCAAATGCTTCACCACCTTCATGTGTGATTTTGGCCAATAACGCTTGTTGAAATTCCAAATGTCTATGATATCCCCATTTAAAATTACCGTTTGAGGTTTTACGGATTTTAAATAATACAACAACTCTTTTGCATGACAACCAAATGTTCCCAGATGAATATCAGACAAAACCAAGATGTCAACTTTTCGCTTTTGAGCTTGTTCTATTTTTTGAGCTTGTTCCATTTTTTCAATTCATTACATTAATGATTTTTTCAGCCATTTACTCAACCCAATCCGCAATAAATATATTCGTATCTCTTGTACCGCCGTTATTTCTATTGCTGCAAAAAACAATTTTATTTCCATTATGACTCATCATTGGAAACGCATCAAACCCTTTATCACGCGAGATCTTTTCAATATTTGATCCATCTAAACTCATCATATACATGTTGAATGGGAAACCTCTTTTATATTCATGATTGCTGCAAAAAATAATCTTATCGCCCTTTCTAGTAAAATTAGGCGCCCAGTTAGCCTGACTTAATTTTGTAAGCTGTTGTGGGTTTGAACCATCTGCATTGGCCATCCACACTTCCATATTGGTTGGCGCTACTAAATTTTCGGATAATAAACTTTTGTATTCCGCTATTTCAGTCTCTGTTTTTGGACGAGAGGCGCGCCATAAAATTTTTGCCCCATCCGGACTAAACCATGCGCCACCATCATAACCCAAAGAATTGGTAATTCGTTTTACATGCTTACCATTTAAGTCCATTGTATACAATTCTAAATCACCATCACGCATAGACGTAAACACCATCATATCACCTTTTGGAGATATCGTTGCTTCTGCATCGTAGCCTTTGGTTTGGGTGAGTTGCTTAACAATTTTTCCATTCAAATCTGTTTTAAAAATATCGAAGCTTTCATAAATTGGCCAGATGTATTTATTGCCATATTTTTTTCTATCAGGAATTGGCGGACAACTATCCCCACCAAGAAAAGTAGACGCATAAAACAGATGTTGATTATCTGGATAGAAATATGCACAAGTGGTTCTACCCTTTCCCGAGCTGATTAACTTTGGTTCAAATGCCTCATCTGCTTTTGTTGGAATTTTTCCAATCCATATTTGATCGCAAGGAATGCCTTCTTTTGTGTTTGTTTTTTGGAAAATTAAATATTGATCATCATAACTAAAATACGCCTCCGCATTATCACCACCAAATGTTAACTGCCTTACATTTACGAAATGATTTTCTCCAGGAAAATGAATGGTATCAGATGGCTTAGTATTGTTTTGTGCAAACAAATTAATACTCGTTAGAAAAAAGGAAAAGAAAAAACTTGATTTAATTAACATGGATATTATTTTATGATTATACCGTTGTCATTGGATTAAAAATAACCATTTCAAATACAATACAACTGCATTTTAATTATTGATATCTCAAAGTTAACATTAGCTTTTATACAAATTGATATAAATTGTTTATTTGGGCAGATTGATTCATTTATTTTTACAAAAAAAAGATGAGAATTTACAATTTATGCTTTCTTATATTATTTGTTGCTTGTAATGAAGAACCTGAAAAAAAAACGACTACTCCAGTTGCGGAATTACCCAAGGTTAATTTGATGCAAGATTTAATTCAAAAACATCCCGATTCATTAATCTTAAAAGAAAATCTAATTCAGTATTATAGGGATTCTGCCGAATATAATAAAGCCATTGAATTAACAACAATTTATTTAAAATCAGACTCATTAAATACAAAATTATGGCGCATAAAAGGTACACTTGCTGCAGAGAATGATGACACTTTGCTTTCGATAAATTGCTTTGAAAACATAATCAACATCCAACCCTCTGGAAACGACTTGGTTTGGTTGGCGATTTTATATGCTTCTACAAAAAACCCCAATGCCAATGTAATTGCGGATAGTTTATTATCAAACAAAAATGCGCAATTCGAAAAAGAAGCCTTTTACATAAAAGGATATTATTTGAGCCGTTCTAATAAAAAACTCGAATCCATTCCTTATTTTGATAAAAGCATTCAATCCAGTTATACGTTTGTAGAGGCCTATCGTGAAAAGGCTTTGGCGCTGTATGACTTAAAGAAATATAAACAAGCACTTGAAGTACTTGGGAAAGCGATAACGGTTAAAAACAATTATGATGAAGCATATTTTTATTCGGGACTTTGTTTGGAACAAATGAACAATAAACAACTTGCTGCTGAATATTATCAAAATGCCCTGATTTATAATCCCAATTTCGAACTAGCAGAAACGGCGCTGAATAGATTGACAAAATAATATGGCGTTTTTAATAAGATTCTGACAGAAAAAAATCAATTAAAGATTAACTTGCGCAAAAAATAAAAACCAATGGCTATAATTGCTCCTTCACTTTTATCTGCAAATTTTTTGCACCTCGAACAAGATTGTAAAATGCTAAATGAAAGCGCTGCTGAGTGGTTTCATTTGGATGTAATGGATGGAAGATTTGTACCCAACATCAGTTATGGACCTATGATTGTAGATTTTATTTCAAAAGCTACTACAAAATATTGCGATGTACATTTAATGATAGAAGAACCCGAAAAATTTGCTGAAGCTTTTCAAAAAGCAGGTGCAAATAACTTAACAGTTCATTACGAAGCATGCAAACATTTGCACAGAAATATTCAACAAATAAAATCATTGGGCATGCATGCTGGCGTGGCTTTGAACCCACATACACCAGTTGATGGATTGAAAGATATCTTAAGAGATATTGATTTGGTTTGTTTGATGAGTGTAAATCCTGGATTTGGCGGACAATCTTTTATAGGTCAAACTTTATTAAAAATCAAGCAATTGAAAGAGATGATTAATGAACAATTACTGAATGTAAAAATCGAAATCGATGGCGGGGTAACACTTGAAAATGCGAAACTAATAATTGATGCCGGAGCAGATGTTTTGGTGGCCGGAAATACCGTTTTCAAATCGGAAAATCCATTCAATACGATTGCTGCTTTAAAAGCCATTTCGTAATAAAATCGATAGTCA
>VFKL01000074.1 GCA_009885535.1 Chitinophagaceae bacterium
CAAATGTTGTAATATTTAAATGGATCCCATCTTGATAAATTTAAAAGCGTAAGCCGATCTACCCCAGTAGTATTATCTAAATTCATACCACCTGTACCATAATTGGCAAAGCCAGAACAATTAATTCTATCTATACCATTTGTTGTGTTATTGTTTGTATCCTTAGTTGCGAGTACAAACTTGACATTAATATCACCAACGCCAATAATTCCACCGCCAGCACCAGACCAAGTACCATTAAACACTTTGTTTAAATAATCTATTGTACTGATAATAGAAGCATCGGTTGGATTATCATAAGCACCTATAGCACTACCATTGTGCAATACATGTACAACTAACGGAATGTAAAACGTGTCATTTACAGACCTACTTTGATTTCTTAAAGCAATCGCGGTTTTTATTTTCGCATCTACAGCTTCAAAATTTCTAATGTAATTCGGGTCTCTTAACTGTTCTTGCTTTCTCAACTCATCAAAGGCACAATTTTTTTGAGCGCTTACTTGAATAGAAAGAAGTAATAAAGTGAAGAAAATAGGAAAAAGTAATAACTTTTTAAACATGATGCTGATTTTAGTTAGCTGAAATAATAATCCGCAAAACTAAACCTTCGCATTTGCTAAGTCAATCCCTAATATTAGTGAAAAAAATACAGCACTCTATTTAGATGTTGTACTTTCAATTGTAAAAATGTACTTTTAAAATAGTAAATAGCAATAAATACTTACTTCATATCAAACATGCATAATAAAAAAGGTCATTCAAATTAAAAAGTAAAAAATAAAAATTTAAAATAGGATAATCAACAATTTCAAACCACAAAGGCGAACTAAATTTTTGAATTTTTACTTTTGAATTTTGATTTATAATTTAACGCGTATAATGTTGCACAACATTTCAATTCAATAGGATTTTACATGAGAATATTTTACATTTTTTTTGCTACTTTCTTTTTTATAAACTCAGGTTTAATTGCTCAAAAAAACACACAATATGAATTCAAATTTGAAACTTTATCAATAAAGGATGGACTCTCACAGGGAATGATAAACGCCATTATTCAAGATCAATATGGGTTTATGTGGTTTGCTACCAATGATGGATTAAATCGATTTGACGGTTACAATTTTACTATTTATAAAAACAATGTTGAGGATACCAATTCAATCGCTGGGAATTTTATTCGTTTTTTATTTGAAGATTCGAAAGGCCGGCTTTGGATTGCAACTGCAAATAATGGATTAGACTTATTTGATCGAGAAACAGAAAACTTCATTCATTTTAAACATAATGTAAACAATTCGAATTCTATTAGTAGCAATAGCATTACATCTATAAGCGAAGATAAATTTGGACATATTTGGGTGGGCACATTTAAAGGATTGAATATGTTGAGCATTAAAGATTCAAAGCAATCAACATTATCCTTCCAAAATAAGCTAGATATTAAATTCACAAAAATCGTTTTCGAAAAAACAAATCCTCAGTTGGAAATATTTTCCAGAATTGACAATTTCCCGTTGGCCGATTGGAGATCATCAAATTTTTATCCTGATGAAAACGGCATTGTTTGGGTATCTGCACAAGGAAAACTTTTTCAAATATTTGTACATAATAATGAAACTTATGAGATAAAAAATATGGAGATAGAAAATTATAAATATTCTTCTGATAAAACTGATTTCCTATCAAAATATGTTCAATGTTTTATACCAATTCCTGAAGCGCATAAATTCTATATGCTTTTTTCTGATGGAGTTACAGAAGTTTCGACTAAAGATAATTCGATTCATTTTTTAAATCCAAAAGACAATAGAAAATACATTTATACTTATCCAATTTGTCGAGATAAAGAAAACAACCTTTATACAGGTATAAATAATCAATTGGAAGTATTTAATGCTAAAAAAAATGTTTGGAATAAAATAAGCAGTTACGATAAAAACCTCTCCCAGTATTTGGATTTTATATCTTGTAGTTATTTAGATAAAGGGGGGAATATTTGGATTGGAACGCAGGGATATGGAATTCTGAAATACAATAATTCATTTAAAATATTTAATACTACTGAAAATGTGAGCATTAATTATATGAGCCCTGGTAATAACAATGAGCCTTTGTTTATTAAAAACCCAATGGATGAATTATTTTATGCGCATGATGTAAAAAATGGAATTTCGTATGCGCCAATAAATATAAATGATTTCAAATTTCAAAAAGGTGTGCATCACGATAATGCTAAAACTAAATCTGTATTGCAGGATAAAGATGGCAGTTATTGGATTGGCCGAATTGGATTGTATCATTACGAACCTAAAACAAAAAAAACAAGTTATTACTGGGATAAGTATGACGATGTTTTTCCGCTGTATGATGATGATAAAGGAAATCTTTTATTTGGCAACA
>VFKL01000155.1 GCA_009885535.1 Chitinophagaceae bacterium
TATAAATTCAATAGAAGAAAACATGGTAAAAGGCTATTTCATAACTTATTAAACGTTGCTATTTCATATTCATGGTATGCCCAATGCACCGAATAGCGGATAGTCATTAAATAATCTTTAAACCAGCTCGATAATGAAATATGCCATCTTCTCCAAAATTCAGCTATTGACCTAGAGAAATAAGGATAATTAAAATTGCGTAATAGTTCTATACCAAACAGTTTAGCTACGCCTGTTGCCATATCAGAATATCCGGAAAAATCGCCATAAATTTGAAATGAAAATAACACGATTGCCAGAATCAATTGCGAATTAGAAGCATCGGTATAAGCTGGGAATACGGTGTCTACAAACATGGCGCAATTATCTGCAATAACAACTTTTTTAAATAATCCCCAAAGTATTAATCTTGCACCTTGAACCGCTTGTCCATAATTGAATGTTCTTGGTTTTTTTATTTGTGGCAATAAATGTGTTGCCCTTTCTATAGGACCAGCAACCAATAATGGAAAGAAGCTTACAAATACACCATATTCTACAAAATTTCTTTCTGCTTTAATTCTTTGAAAATATATGTCTAATACATATGATAATCCATGAAAAGTATAAAATGAAATACCTACAGGAAGAATAATGTTTAAGGTTGTTGGATGAACATTTAATCCTAGATTCATTAAAAAGTCTGCAAAAGAAGTTGCAAAAAAATCATAGTATTTAAAAATTCCAAGAAATCCGAGATTAATTCCTACACTTATAATCAACCATATTTTTCTTATTCGTTGATTTTTACTTTCTTCCATTTTTATGCCGGTAAAATAATCTAAAAATGTAGAAAATAGGAGTAAAAATAAAAATCTATAATCCCAGCAAGCATAAAAGAAATAACTAGAAACTAATAATAATGAATTTTGAACATTTAGTTTTTTTTGTAAAATAAACCAATATAAAAAAAATACAATTGGCAAAAACAATAAAAATTCGATGGAGTTAAATAACATTTTTAATTTTATCTATATTGAATTAATAATCACCCTTAATTTTAAACAACAACGTTCTTTTTGCCTTTGCGGTTAATTGATAATTTTTCTCTATTAGAAATCTATAAATCTCATTATCATCCAAACGATTAAAATCAAGATCTGCTTCTATTAATATAAATTTAGGTTGGTACTTTTCCCAATTGTTTGAGTGCAAAATATTCATATCGTGTCCTTCTACATCAATGGTTAAAAAGTCTATTTCTTGATTGGCTGGTAAATACTTGTCTAAAATATCGGCAAGTTTGTACACTTGTATTTGTCTGCGATTGATTATTTTATAACTTGGGTTACTTTCTCTTTCTAATGAAAGTTTTTCATCAAAACTATTAAGTGCGGATTCATTAAATTCAAAAAACGTTAGTGTATCATTTGTATCAGAAATGGCAATATTTAAATTGATGTCATTATTTCTATGTTTCAAAAAGGCATCAAACAAATGTGGCGTGGGTTCAATATTTATGCCGCGCCAACCTTTTTTATAAAATAAAGCAGTGTTTGAAAAACGAAAAGGATGATGTGCACCTACGTCTATATAAAAACCTTTATGATTTCTTTTTTTGTATTTATAATAAGCGTTTAAAATTACATCCTCTCCATCTTGAGCATAATATTTATGCGCAAACATTAAACTTGGGAAGTATGTTTTTAATAAAGTTGCAATTTGTTTTTTTATCATGATTTTATACTGATGCTTAAAATGAGTTATTGATTTCTGACTGGATTTTCAGCGAAACTAACTATTTATTTTTTGATTTAAAAAAGTTTCATATTGATGTGCTATGGTTTTGATTTCAAATTTTTCTATCGCTACAGTTCTAGCATTTTCGCCCATTTCAATCATTTTGGGATAATCCTGTACACAATAATTTAAATTTTCGGCAAGTTTTTTTTCGTCTTTTACAGGATAAACCAACGCGGTATAATTGGATTGCACGGCTTCTAAATTCATCGTGATATTACTTGCAATAATTGGTATTCCCAACATCATCGCTTCTACCAATGCACCACTAAATCCTTCATACCATGAAGGAAATACAAAACAATTGGACTCGTATAATTTTTGCCAAGCATTGTTGATGTTTCCGTGTAATGTGATTTTATTTTCAACTCGACTTGCTTCAACTCTTTCGGCTAATGTTTTTCTAAATGGGCCATCTCCAAAAATATCAAGATGTACATTCGAATTGGATTTTGACAATGTTTCAAACGCCGTTACTAGTTCATTCAAGCCTTTTGTTTCAAGCAATCTGCCAACAAATGCAAAACGGAAAATGGAATCTTTTTGCGGAACAATCCAAGGCTGAATGACTTCTGCATTTCGACCCCTATATATAACCGTCACTTTATTGGGATCAACACCTAAAATAGTACAATTTGATTTTTTTATACTCTCCGAATTGGCAATCCAAGCAAAAGGGATTTTAGAAGTCAATTGATCTATCCATAAAAAATAAGCTGCACCCAATTTTCGCTTTTTTGAGAAACTAACCGATCTTTCTTTGCTATAACTATCACTCACAAATGTGCCGATTAATTTTGTACCTGATATTTTGCAAGCAATTCTACTTATAATGTTACTTTGATAAAGACAAGAAACAACTAGGTTTGGCTTGATTTCTTGTATAATTTTTAATAATTTGCTTACACCTTTCAACCATGTAAAACTACCTGTTAAATTGATTGAAATTAATTTGCAATTTAATTTTTGAAATTGTGGCAACAAGTCTTCTTTCTTTTTAAAATAAACAACTGTAATTTCAGTAGACGGTGAAAAATGTTCAATAATATGCGCTAAACTCTGTTCTGCCCCACCCTGTTGTAAACTATCTATTGTAAAAATTACTTTCATATATTACTTTTCAAGTTAAAATTCAAAATTCAAAATTCAAAATTGTAAATTCTACTTTTTTAATTTTTACATACACTAACTTATTATTATGATTTTGAATGGTTTTTGACCAATCTTATGAAAATTTGTTTTAAAAACTTACTTATGTTTATTATAATTAATCTAGGATTTAAAACCTGGAATTGAATATATAATTTTAGATAAACTTATTAAAAAACCACTCTACCTTTTTTGCCTTTAAAAAAATGACGTAGTGCTCTCCACAAATATCCCGAATATCTTTTTCCATAATTGTTTCCGTATTTAAACGAAGTAATCATCTTATAAAATACCCTGAAAATATTTAGTAACAATGCAAGTATTAAACCATTTTTCTTTAAAATAAACAACCCATTTCTTGTGGAGTAATAATCTCTTTGCATGCGATTACTGTCTTTTTTCAAGCCACGTTTTACATTTTTACCCAAATGATTGCTTTGGGTTCGATACCTTAAATACATCGATCGGTCAACATATAAATTATATCCCGCTTTTTGCATTCTTAAATCGTAATCGAGTTCTTCCATACCAAAAAATAAAGACTCATCAGGCAATACTTTGTTTTTTAAAACAACATTTGCGTTGATGATTTTAGACATATTACCAGCAATGGTATCCACTTTTAATTCGCCCGTTTTTTGCAATTCTTCATCTTGAACCCTTTCTATTAATCCATTTTTTCGGTTAAAATGTTGACCTACAGCACCTACACAACCACAATCAGGAATAGAATCAGCTAAATTTAATAAAACCTCAAAATTGTCTTTAAAAAATGGAGGATCGTCGTCATCTCCCCAATAAATCCATTTATAACCTTCTTGAGATAATCTTTCTAGTCCGATTTTAGCTGCTCCGGCTGGTCCTGAATTTTTCCCTACTCGAAAATATTCTACTTTAGGATTTTTGTAATCGGTAAAAAAATCTTGTGTTTTGGAGGAAATGCTGTTATCAATAATCAGCACTTTTTCAGGGGAGATGCTTTGAGCCAACAATTTATCAATCGTATCAAGAATAAGATGCGACCGCTCAAATGTCATTACAAAAGCTGCGAAATAATTGGTTGATGAATTTGGTTTCATGTTATTGGATATTGGTTGGTATTGGCTTCCATTTTAATTTGGTTAAAAATGGAAATATTGAAATTAAACATTGGATAATCAGTTTCAAATCAGATTTATTTGTTTTCCAAGCTTGAAAAAATAACTCATGTACTTGCTTATTTTTTCCTAACCTGGCTGCAGAAACCGCTGCAACTTGTAAAAAAAGTCTTTTCACTTCTGGGTTTCTTTTAAAATAAACAGCATGCTTTGACAAAATATATAAATTGGATTCTAATTTGTTTGCTGTTTGTTTACTTCCACCATAGATTGATTCTTTGTAGATAAAATTATAATTATCTATATAACCAAATTCAATCTTTTTGTCTAAAAATCTAAATTTCAGTTCCGTGTTTTCACCATATTTAATTTGCTCATCATATTGCCCAATTTCAAAAAACAAATCTCTTTTCATCGCCCAAGTCCCGGCATTAAAAATTCCTTTTTCATTACCATTTTTATAAGGCTTAAGACAACTGGTTTTTTTTTCAAATCCATTAGCGTTAATAACAATCATGCTACAAAAAACAATGTCGAAGTTTTTTAACGCAATAGTATGAAAATCATAAAGCCAGTTATTATTTATTGTATCATCGCTATCTAAAAAAACCAAGTATTTTCCTTTTGCATGTTTTGCGCCAAAATTCCGTGCAGCACAAACGCCTTTATTGATTTGTTTGATATATTTTATTCTCGAATCTTTCAATAGAGGGGTTATGATTTCTTCTGTATTATCAGAAGAACCATCATCCGAAATGATCAACTCGAAATCTGAAAATGTTTGTGACAACACTGCCTCAACTGCATTCCTAATGATATGCGATCTGTTATACGTAGGAATGATGATTGAGAAAAATGACATGCTTTAATTGCTTATTTTTATTTTAAAGAATGAAAAAATTGTAAGTATTTCTCGGCTACCATATCCATTGTAAAGCCTGATTTTACTTTCTTCATAGAAAGCAATCCCATTGTTATTCGCTTTTCTTCATCGTTTAATAATTCAATTATGTATTTGGCATAATCCGCTGGATTTTGGGTTTGAACCACATAACCCGTTTTTCCATTTTCCAAACATTCATTTATGCCGCCAACATTAGCAGAAACAGCCGGAACACCTAAATAACCACATTCCAAAACAACCCCAGGTAATCCTTCTGTATCACTACTCAAAACCAGTAAATCAGATGCAGCAATTAGTTCGGTTACATTTTGTTGATAACCCCAAAATGTAACGTTGTTTTGTAGGTCATACTTTTTCACTAATTCTTCTGTTTCTTTTCGAAGTACGCCGTCACCAACTATCCATGCTTTTATTTCAGGAAAATCTTGTTTTACTAATTTTATGATTTCAACAAATCGATCAGGTCTTTTTTGTGGGGTTAAATTTCCAAGAAACAACAATACATTGTCTGTTGATTCTATTTTGAATTTTAATCTGCAATTTTCTTTAGAAGGAACATTTTTAAATTTACTTTCTTGTATGGCGCGGTGGATAACTGTTGTGGGTTTATTGTATCCGTGAAGTGAAACCATATCATTTAATGAAGCCTGACTCACACCAACAGCCGCATCAATTTTTGAAAGTATTAATTTTCTATAATAAAATTGTTTTAAAACAGAACGGTTCCAAAATTTAGGGCTGTCAATAATTCTATAAATCAGCTTTGTATTTTTATATAAGAAAGGTTTTGCTGCAGCACCATATTTTAACGTTCTCGATCCATTTAATAATACAAAATCAGGATTCCAAGCATTGATGGTAGTAATCAATTTTGATAAAAGACCAGGATGAATGGTTGGTATCTTTTCGAAAATATGATTTTCATTTCCATTCAATTCTGTATCCTGATCCAATAAATTTAATTTTACCGATTCGTGATACGCATATAAATACACTTTTTTTATAAAAATGCCTTCCTCATGGAAATGTTGACTTAAATCGTCTACAAAAACCTGAGCACCTCTTCTAATAGGTTTTGTGTCCAAAAAAAGTAGTTTCATTTTTTTAAGTTTTTGAATAAAAATAGTAGTTATTTATTACATCTAACTAATTCAGTTGAATTGAATACTGAAATTTGATACAAAAAATTATTCTAATCAAATCTAACATAAAAATCAGTCCAAAGCGTAAATCGAACGTAAAGTATAGATTATCAAACCGTTATCTTTCCAATAATCATACAAGGGTAATTTAATACGTCTAAAATATAATTTTGAATATAATATTTCTTTTTAAACAAAACTTTGGGTAATAATTTTATGCTGTAAAAAATCAGAATTGTCAATGCCCTAAAACTTAAAAACATTTTTTTTGAGACGGATATTTTTTTTCCTGATGACAGTTGTTTATCACGTCCCTTTCCAATAAATCTTTTTAATTGCCAATTTAACGTGTATTTGTATTCAGCCACCAAGTGATCCATTTTCCAGTTGGGCACAAAGCCAATAATATCGCCATTTGCCCTCATTTTATCTTGTAGATAATTTTCTTCTCCATACCCCACTACATTTCCACGCATACCAATATCTGGTGGAAAAGCCCCCGCTTTTAGCAGTTTTAATTTGTTGAATGCACAAATTCCTCCTGCAGCATGTTGATTAAACGGCAAGATCCCAATATCGCTTCTCAACATAGGCATTTGTCCAAAAATTGGCGATAACCATTTGGGTTTAGGTGTTCTATACCAAGGATAAAACATGCCACCAAATCCATCAAATAAATGTTGATTTATGGTTTCCAACATCACTACATTAAAATCAGCATGTGCTAAAGCATCATCATCCATAAAGCAAACCCAATTGTATTTTGAAACCTCTACGCCTTTATTTCTTGCGTGGCTCAACCCGATTTTTTCTTCAAAAACATAATAAAGATTACTCAATTTATTTTGAAAAGAAATAGTCACTTCTTTTGTGTTGTCTGTTGATTGATTGTCTACAACGATATACTCAATATTATCAAAAATCTGATTTTGAGTAATAAAAGATTGAAGACAAGATTTTAATAATGTCGATCTGCTTTGCGTACAAATTATAATTGAACATCCATTCATTGTATAAAATTATTAAGATTTAAACCCGTATTCCTCGCGGATTTTTTTACTGTTGACTGATACATCCAAAACCCGATTCATTATTTTACCAATAAATTGATATTTCAAAAGATTGCTATTTTTTAAATGAAATTCAAAAACATAGTAGCAAGCTTTTTTTTGAAATTCGGAAGAAAAATTTGTTTTAGAAAAAAAATCACCAAATAATTGGGGATAATCATTAAGCACTTTTTTTACATCTTCTGCTCGATACCAATTTTTGAAAGTCATAAATGAATTCATTTGCCTAAAATCTATTGGATGATATTGGAAATTATACATTTGGGACTCTGAATTAAATTTATCTAATGCTTCTGTAATGTTTCCTTGCATGATATTAAGTCCCAATGCTTGTATTAATCGGGCTTTTATTGATTTTTGCACATCAAAATTTGTATCAATATTTAATGGGCTATTCTGCTTAATCCGATTGTCTTTTAACGGTACTCTTTTAATTACTTCTACTGTATTTTCGTACATTCTCCATGGGTTGCGCGTCATGCTATTTTGAAGATGCCTAACTGCTACTAATGGTTGGAAGATAATTTTTCTTTTACCCTCATTTTTTGCAGCTCTAATCCACATATCCCAATCTTCTGCACTTTTAAGTGTAGTGTCGAAATCGCCCAACATGTCAAAAAAATCTCGTTTAATAAAAACAGATAACACGGGTGCGTCATTCCCTTTGAGAATCGCATTCAAAAATAATCCATCTTCTATTTGGGGAATTCTTGTTGATATGATTTGATTTTGTTCATCAACCAAATGATGGCCCGTTTGAATAATATGAAATGTAGGGTTGGTTTCAATCGCATTAAAAACCATTTTCAAACAATTGATGTCTAGGTAATCATCAGAGTCTAAAAAATTCAACCATACACCTTTTGCGTTTTTAATACCTGTGTTTCTTGCATCTGACAAACCTCCATTAGTTTGATGAATAACTTTAATTCTATTATCGTTACTTGCTAATAAATCCGCGGTTTCTTTTGTATGATCTGTAGAACCATCATTTACTATAATGGCTTCCCAATTTTCAAAGGTTTGATTTTGCAGAGATTGAACGCAAATTTTAAGCCAATCCGCTTGGTTGTAACATGGTATAATTATTGAAAATTGGGACATATAATTTGGATTTTTATTAAAGTAAAACCGTTATTAATTTTTTCTATTTTTTAAATACGTAAGTAATTTCTGATGTAAATCCGGATTGGTTTCAAAATCAAACTTTCTGCCAAATAAATAATCGCCATTTGAAAATTCAGCAATATCTTGTTCATCCAGCATTTTTGGTGATGATGACAATCCTTCCCATTTGATGAATCGAAGTGTTTTATTTACAACTTCAATTTTACTTTTTGATTTAAATAAAATGGTTGGAATAAAAATTTCTTCTGGAATAAGTGTGAATTTCAAGCGTTGACGAAGAAAAAAATTATCTTGAAGATTTTTGAGAAATTCAATAACTGTTGAGTGGTGAAACATAAAGTAAAACTCACAGCCATAATAGGTTTGCTTCGAATCAAACTTTTTCAAAACGAGTGCATTCCAAAACAAATACAAGAATTTATACAACTTGTTTTTAGTATGCATTCCTATTGAAATCCTTTTTCCAAATAAGAAAAAATGCAAAGCTTCCAGTCTGTCTTTGCCTTTATTTGCCCATGTAGATTCTGCCAACTTGAAATGGTGCATAAAACTTAAAGGCGACGAATTTGCAAGTTTTTGTTGAATCTCATCATTGTTTCTCAATGGAAAATCTTGCGCACTTAAATGAATGTAATAATCAAATTTTTCGGCACTTGCCTTTTTCAATCCATTGATGATCACTTTTACACAATTGTAACTTCCCCAATAAGAATTCACCCTTTCTAAATAAACAATATTGGCATCTTTAATCTTTTCTAAAGACTTTTGAAAAGGATCAATATCTTTTTGCTTATCTATATGTACATAAAAATAATGATCCGGATGTTTCAATTGTTCTATCAAACACCTCAACTGCTCCGAGTTTTTATATGCTAATATGATGAATGCTATTCTCAGGTGTATAGAAATTTATGATTTTAAAAATTTAATGGTTAATCGTTTTGCGTTTTGTTTGTTTAAATCAAAAATAGAAAACAAACGATTTTTTCCTATAAAAAATGAAAGTAATAATTTTTTAGTAACCAGTTGTTTTAATGAAAGCAAATGCTCTATTAGTTCATTACTTGGTTTTTTTTGATATTCTTGAAAGAAAAATGCTTCTTTTTTCAAGAACAATTCTTCATCTATTGAATTTATAGGTTGAAATATAAATCCATCATTCTCCAAATTCTCTGCCCATTTTTCGCCACGATGATATTGATAAATCCCTAATCTTATTTTATCAGACAATATTTTGATTTCGTCTAATTGAAAATTTAAATAATTTTCAATAGTTGAATAATAGGTATCAAATGATGTGGCTTCAATTAAACATTTTTGAATTTCAACATGAAATACATCAAAAGTAGAACATAAACTTGCTTGTTGTGGTGCGAAAACTGGAATTGCTCCATGTTTACAAGCTTCTAAAACACCTAATCCAGATCCAATTGGGAATGGCTCAAAAAAGAAATCAAAAGTTTCATAAAATGGTTCTGGATTTTTTACAATACCCAAACAATGTATGTTTTTGGATATTTGATTAGTTTTTCCTGCGATCGAAATGAATTCCTGTTCATTTAAACCAATTATTACAAAAATAAAATCGTCATATTTTGCAGAAATTTCTATTATAACATTTACTAAAGTGGGCATCCCTTTGAATGATTGAGCTTTGCCAAAATTAGTTAAGGTGCCAACAATACGTTTATTGGGATCAAAACCAAGCTTTGTTTTTGACTCGCTCCTATTTGGAGTTTCATATTGATTTTGAATGGGTAACACTTGAATCTGAGGAATTGAAATAGATTTTCCAAAATGAGAAATGGAAGCGCCTGAATTTCTAAAATCAATCAATTTTCTAAAGTACTTTATTCCTAATGAATAAACATGATCAGCATGATTGTATTGAACTACTTCAAGTTTTTTATTTTTACCTAAAGACATTAATGGAACAAGATCATCAGGATGATGAAATAAATAAACTTTTGAAGGACAAATAGAATCAACTTGTTCAATTATTTTTGCTGATTTTTTTAAAATGCTTTCATTGGTGTCTAAAATAATAACTTCTGCATTTTTTTCTTTTAAAGATTCAAATATATTTTCAGGTAATGATTTATTTTGTCGGGTAAGGATTACCGTATGTTTGTGATTGGGAAGGTTATCTATGAAATTCAAAATACATCTGGTATGTCCACCTACAGCAAATAAAGTGCTGGCAACATAAACAATATGATTACTTTTTTTTCCTGCTAATTTCCCCGAAGGAATAATTAATTTTTCTAATTTAGTTTCTATTTCTACGTCACTAAATTGTAAAGGATAGTTTTTCCAACAAAAAAAAATCAATTGCTCCGCTTTAACCAATTGCAAATTAGGATCCGTTTCGGAAATCACTTCAATTTTTAGCTTGCCGTAAATTTTTTCTATTCGTTGATCTGTCATGAATATTAGTATCCATTAAATCTGGAAAAATTGTTTTATTTTTTGCGCTACAAACTTCACTTGTTCTTCGTTCATTCCTGGCCA
Source organism: Chitinophagaceae bacterium (assembly GCA_009885535.1). Taxonomy (GTDB): domain Bacteria; phylum Bacteroidota; class Bacteroidia; order Chitinophagales; family Chitinophagaceae; genus Ferruginibacter. The sequence continues at coordinate 10,781 of VFKL01000155.1, forward strand.
AATCGGTAAACTCAAGCAAGTATCTGCAATTTCTTCTGCAATGGGAAAATCACCTTTTGAGAAACCTAAATTTGAATATGCTTTTTGTAAATGAACAGGAATGGGATAATGAATTAATGTTCCAATTTCATTTTCAGTAAGATGCTTTATGAGTTCATCGCGTTTATCTGTTCGAACAACATATAAATGATACGTATGTGTGGCATGATCTGCAACGATGGGCAAAATCAGACCTTCAATATTTGATAAATGAAGGTTATACCAATTCGCAATTTCTTGACGTTGCTTAATCCAAGTAGGCAAATAATTCAATTTTACATTAAGAAAAGAAGCCTGACATTCATCCATACGCATATTGAAACCGATTTCATCATTTACATACTTTACGCGTGTTCCATAATTGGATAAAACCTTTGCTTTATCAAATAAAAAAGAATCGTCGGTTGTTATTCCACCTGCATCTCCAAGGGCTCCAAGGTTTTTTCCCGGATAAAAACTTGTTCCATTTATATGCCCAAATGAACCCGTAACTTTTTCTTGATATGTAGCACCCTGTGCTTGTGCATTATCTTCAATTACTTTTAGATTGTATTTCTCTGCAATCTGCATTATCTCTTTCATTTCGCAAGCCTGACCATATAAATGAACAGGCATGATGGCTTTTGTTTTTGGCGTTATAGCAGCTTCAATCTTCGATGGATCAATATTATACGTGTTCATGTTAGGTTCTACAAATATTGGTGTTGCACCAACATAAGAAACGGCCAAAACAGTTGCTATAAATGTATTCGATGGCACAATTACTTCATCACCTGGACCGATGTTCAACGTTTTTAATGCGATGTGTAAAGCATCCAAACCATTGCTAACAGCAACTGTATGTTTAACTTGATTAAATTCAGCATAATTAGATTCAAAAGCTTTTACTTGTTCACCTAATACAAACCAGTTGCTATCATACACTTTTTCAAACGCGTTCATCATCTCAGCTTTCATTGGCTGATGCGTTGCACCGAAATTTAAAAATGGGATTTTCATATTTTTATAATTAAATCGTTTAAAATTAGGAATTAGGTAAACATTTTCTTTACAACTGCCGGGTTTCCTGCAGCTAAACAGTTAGCTGGTATATTGGTAATAACAACAGATCCTGCTGCAATTATAGTGTTATCACCAATTGTTACTCCTTTTAAAATTATAGATCCCCAGCCAATCCATACATTATTACCAATATTTATTTCTTTTTTTGCGACATTCGAATAATCGATTTTTTGTCCCAACACTTCTTTCTCTCTAATTTGCGGATTTGTTGGATGGAAGTCAGTATCCGCAATTATGGTAGAGGATGCAATTTGGCAATTTTTTCCAATGGTGACTTTTTTATATGATGTAATGGCAACTCCATTTAATTGCGAGTTGTCTCCAATTTCTATTATCCCTTCCAAACCACAAACAAGGGTGCATCTATATGTCAATGCTGTGTTACTTCTTTTGAAATCAGAATTAAGAACTACTTTATCTCCAAGAATAATTTTAGAATTTCCAGGTAATTTACATGTTGGAATATGTCCCATTACCCTTAGTTGTCCATTAGTATGAATTTTTTTTCCGTAAACCAATTTAAACAACATTGATTTCCACCTTTCTTTCCTGCTGACTTTTCTAATATTTTCTTGCATGATAATGAAATTATTAAATCATAAAATTTGCCACGCTGTCAATAATAATATCCGGATTGTAACTCTTTAATTTTTCTTCGTTCAAAAAACCAGTTAGTACGGCTGCCGTATTTATTTGCAAGGTCTTTCCTGTTAAAATGTCTTTTCCCGTATCGCCCAAAATCCAATCCTCATTTTGAATTTCAATATTTTCCAAAATAAGTTGAGATTTTTCTTTTTCTTGCTTTGTTACTAAAATGGTTTTAAAATATTTATCCCATTGAAAAGTACTTATTTGATTTTTTGCAATTTCATAAGATTGTCGTGCTGTAACAAGATGCAATTGATGAATTTCAAAAAGTGCCATTAATTTATTTTCAACACCTAAAATGGGTTTGTCGTAATTAATCCAGATTGGCTTTTCAATTTCTTGATGCCATTTAAGTTGAAATTCTTGAATGGCATTTGATTGATAATTGAATTGTTGTTCTAAAATTTCGGCATGACCAATTCCTTGTTTTTTTATTGTCCAATATGCTTCGAAATCCAATTTACTTTCAGGTACAAGAAAGGAAAAAAGCTTAAATAATCTTTCTTTCGAATCAATTAAAGTTCCATCGAAATCAAAAATGATATTCATTGCGTTATTTTTTATTTAGATGAGATTATTGATTGAATCCCATTCTTTTTTTAAACCAATATGTAAAGGGGTAAAATTAATATTCACTAAAGATTTTAATTTTGAAGCATCAAAAAAAACATCTTTAGATTCAATTTCTTGAACAATAAATTCTGGTGAAATATTCTTTTTAGATACTTCAATAATTTGATTAACCAAGTGTTGAATGGTAACAAATTGATCGTTTACTATATTTACAGGCCCTTTGTAATGATTAAATTTCAAGAATTCGTGTATACTAAAAATCACATCTTCAATGTATATAAAAGCTCTTTTTACAGATCCATCTCCATAAATTTTAGGTCGTTCATTTTTGTTGATTTGATGCATGGTTACTGGAATGATTTTTTGATAAAGTGATTCCCCAGGTCCGTACACATGACCTAACCTTAAAATTTGTATGACTTTGTTGTTTTCATTAGCCCAATGTTCAACCATTTTTTCGCAATATAATTTCGAAAATCCATACAATGATTCAGGAACAACAGCATTGTTTTCACTAATCGGTTCGTTAGATTTTGCATACACATCAAGCGTACTTATGAAAATGAATTTTTCAACCGATTTGGGAATTGACTCTAATAATTTTTGAGTGAAATAAATATTTGTATTACAATTTAAAATATCATTTGATTCGGACATTTTTTTTGGGGTAAAAGCACCTGCATGAATTACTGTTTTTATTGATTGTAATCCTGCATTAATAAAAGCATTTTCTTCAATTTCGTTTTTTTTGTAAACAATAGTTTTACATTTTTCATTTTCTATTGAACTTAATGCTACTACATTTTCTTTACCGTATAAGTTGATACAAGTATCTAATAATTTTTTTCCAATAAAGCCATTTACTCCCGTTAGTAAAATCATTATAAATTTATTATGCTTTTCACAAAATCCTCATTGTTAACCAATAATGGTTTTGCATCCATTCCTCTTAACCAAAGTAAACCATCGGGTAACGGGTTTATGATTTTTTCTAGATTTGGATAGGTGTTATAGAGAGCTAAATCTTTAAATATTTCTGGCATATTTAATCCCGCTTCAGTAAAAAATAATACTGTTGTAAAAAACCTTGAGATGTTAATTTCAGTGGGATTAGGAATCCCGTTGAAATCATAAGCCATATCAACACCAAAAATTCCATGAGGCTTATCTGTTACCGCTTTTACGGTATCTATAGCTATTTGATCAACTTTAGCATCAGAAAATGTTTGTCCCACTTTAGTTACGCCGGTAACGCCAGAGACTGTTCTATTTCCATGCGTCCATCCTTTTCTAATTCTGGTTTGAGCAACAACTAAATTTCCTTCATGCCAAATAGAAAGCCAAGTTACTGTATCTGGAGTGAGCATTTCGGCAGCTACAAAATCACCCCAACCTTTATAACGATCAATCCAGCCTTTAGCGAATGTAAAATCATTGGTAGGAAGTGCGCCTTTACCGCCACCGCCAATTGAGGAAGCCCTTAACCAAATATTGCCATTTTTATCACCTAAAGTTTCAAAGGCATTTTTTAAATCCGCTTCATTATTTATCATAATATTTTCTGGCACTTTAACACCTGCGGCTTTAAGCTTTAAATAGGTTTTATATTTATGCACACAAGTGTCTATCACTTCATGACTTGGCATAAAAGTTTTAACGCCTGCGGCATGTATTTCATCTCTTAATAATGAAGCATGGAATATTTCCAAGTCATTTTGAAAATGAATTAAATCTGGTTTTTCCGTTTCCAATATTTGCAACAAACAATCTTTGTATTCTGGTGTGTTGGCATAAGGGATGAAATATTTTTTTTTAGCTGAAGACAACAATAAATCTGTTGGTTCGCTACCCATTCCAATAATTTCTTCTTTTTTATTACTTAACAATAACGAATTAATAACCCCTTCTGAAGGAGCACCACCTGCACCAGCAATTAATATTTTCATATGTTTTTTAATTTTTTAAATTCTTCATAATCTCTTATATAATCCGACTCTGCATATAGCAAAGAAGCCAATACCAAACAAATAGAACCTGAGGAAAAATTGGACAATTCACGCCACATACCAGGTTTTAGATGCAATCCAAAATAAGGTCGATTAAGGCTAAATGTTTTTTTATTCTTTCCATCATCGATCGTTACATCAAAACTTCCACTTGCAGCAATAATTAATTGTTCAAGTTCTTTATGTGCATGTGCGCCACGAGACTCTCCTCCTGGAACATCATATAAATAATACACTCTTTTTATGGAAAAAGGTGATTCAATATTATTTTGAATGGGTGTAATATTACCAGCCCTATTTTGAATTTTAGGAAAATGAATTATTGAACAATCAAAAACAGTAAATTTATTTAGCTCCATGAATTATCTTGTTAATTTTCGCTTTTATAATTTGAATCAATAATTTAGATTTTTAATGCGTTCACTTCATCAATGAACAAATCCTTATCCCGGATATAATCATGTTCATCATAAAAAGAATCTGAAGCTACAAAAGCTAGTGCATTTGTAGAAAAATTTTCCATACTGCGCCAAACCATTTTTGGTACGTATAATCCGTAATAAGAACGATTTAATGTGAATTTTTTCTCTTCTTTTCCGTCAAACAATACCACATCAAAACTACCTGATAAAGCAATTATGAATTCTTGCATTTCTCTATAAGCGTGTCCTCCCCTTGTTTCGCCACCTGGCACATCATAAATCCAATACACCCGTTGAATTGAAAATGGAAGATGATCTTCATTTTGAAGAAAGGATAAATTTCCACGTTCATCGAGGATTTTCGGTAAGTTTATTATTTTTGATTCTTGCATTAATTTAGATATTTACAATTTCATATTGAATATCAGGTCGAACAACTCCAGGTAATGTTTTGCTATTGGTACCAAGTGTTTCATTTGCTAATTCAAATTGAATGACATCATTTTTACTGAATAATCCAAATCGTTGATTTTCGCCAAAAATTAAATTAAAACGATAGTTGCCTGCGTTTAAGAAATTAGGAGGCAACTTACCAGTGACTTTATATATTGTTCTTTTTGAGTCTTTATCGTTGCTCACAAAAGCACCGTGATGAAAAACGACCACTTCGTCCATGTTTACCAATTCGAAGGTTACATCTAGGTTTATGTTTTCTTTGTAGTTGTAAAATTCAAGTTCAAATTGTACGCCTGAAGAAATACTGAGTGCTTCTCCAAAAATTGGTTTTGCTTGAAAACGCGTCATTCTTATGTTTTGATTCCCTGGAGCGGATTCCAAATCACCTTCATGAATAAAAGAAGAACTAGCGATTTGAGAAGATTGATAATGATCCACCGCTTCATATTGCGTACCATAAAAATCAAATGTTCCATTTTTTAATACTAGTCCTTTTGTACAAAGTGTTTTAACGGCAGCCATGTTATGACTTACAAACAAAACTGTTCTGCCGTCGTTTACACTAACATCTTTCATTCTACCTATACATTTCTTTTGAAACTCTGCATCACCCACAGCCAACACTTCATCAACTATTAAAATTTCGGGTTCCAAAAATGCAGCCACTGCAAATGCCAATCGTACATACATTCCACTGCTATAACGCTTCACAGGTGTGTCAATATAAGCTGCAACACCAGCGAAATCAACTATTTCATCAAATTTACGTTGAATTTCAAATTTACGCATGCCCAATATCGCACCATTCATGAAAATGTTTTCACGACCAGTCATTTCAGGGTGAAATCCTGTGCCTACTTCAAGCAATGAAGCTATTCTTCCATCAATTGAAATTCTTCCTGTGGTCGGACTTGTAATTTTAGAAAGGATTTTAAGTAGTGTACTTTTTCCTGCGCCATTTCTACCAATGATACCCAAAACCTCTCCTTTTTGAACCTCAAAATTAATATCACGGAGCGACCATACAAAATCACTTGACCCCTTTGTAGTTCTATCATTTATTTGTCCAATTTTTGAATATGGATCTTCTTTCCCCCTAATTCTTGCATACCATCTTTCAAGGTCACGACTTATAGTACCGGTACCAATTTGGCCCAATGCATATAATTTAGAAAGTTGTTCAACCTTGATTGCTACTTCACTCATTTTTTAAAAATTTTAAACAGTATCCATAAAGTTTTTTTCCACTTTATTAAAAATAAAAACCCCTATTAATAAAAGGACAATCATTGCGCCAAAGCTATAAAAAATACTTCCCCAAGAAAATGCGCCTGTTCCCAAATAGGCATATCTAAACGTTTCAACAACTGGAGCAATAGGATTTGCCATTACATAAATCTTATACTTTTCGGGTAATGAATTTATTGGGTAAATTACGGGCGTAGCGTACATCAACAACTGAACGCCAAAAGTTAACAGAAAAGACAAATCGCGGTATTTTGTTGTCATTGAACTGATAATCATACCGGCGCCTAGAGCAAAACCAGCCATTATCACCAGTAAAAATGGGGTAATCAAAATCATCAAATTGGGTTGCACCGAAGGGTTTCCCTTGAATTTATAGTAACATAGAAAAACAATAAACAATAAAAACTGAATTAAAAATCTAATTAGGTTAGAACTTACAATGCTCAAGGGCATGATAATTCTTGGAAAATATACTTTACCAAAAATACTCGCATTGTCTTTAAACACATTGGCTGTTTTGGTGAAACTTTCTGAAAAATAGTTCCAAATGGTTACACCAGCTAAATAAAACAATACCTGTGGCAATCCGTCGGTAGATAATTTGGCAAACTTTCCAAATACAATAGTGAACATGATTGTCATCAATAATGGCTGAAGAAAAAACCAAATTGGGCCGAGAATGGTTTGTTTATACGTTGCGGTAAAATCTCTTTTAACCCACATTGTAAGCAAATCGCGATAATGCCAAGCCTCCTTAATTTTAAGATCAAAAAATTTACTCTTGGGTTCAATAACTTCAGTCCATGCCATACTAACCTTTGGTTTATTAATTAATGTAGTTTTGTTAAAAATGATAATCTTACGCGAAAATATTTAATTTTTTACAGAATTAACTCGTTTAAAATAAAGATATTATTAAGTTTTTTTGAAAAGACATAGTTTTTAATATTCATATTGATTAAAGGTTAAACCCTATAGTGATCACCACGCCAATTTTTGATTGATGTTTTAATTTCTTTAGCCGAAATATTTTCATCCGCTGCTTTTTGAGCCAATAAAACAAACTCTTCATCTGATGCAAATCTCAATGCAATTACTTGATTGATTGATAATCTTTTATCTAACAATTTACCTGTCATTGCAAAATGGCGCAAATTCTCTTCAGCACGAATTGCGCGGTCTTGAGCTTTTAAAGCAAAGGCCCTAGCAAAATATCCAATCAACACAACACCTACACATAAATCAAAAAAAAGTACAGGCAATAAAATTCCATCCCAACCTTTTGGAATATCCTCAACATAAATTAAGGAGAAAACTATTACAATTAATGCCAATGCAATTCCGACGTAATAAGCTTTTGGCGCCATTCGGCTGTGGTTTTTATAATTTTGTTGTTCCATGAATTAAATTTCGGCAAAACTAAACAATTACGAGCATAACTCTATTATTTTGATTATCAAACAAGTAATCAAATATTTTGTTAGTAGTTTTAATGCTAATTTCTAAAAAAATTAAATTCTGACAATGATAAAAGCTTCTATTATAACTATTGGAGATGAGTTACTTATTGGCCAAGTTATTGATACCAATAGTGCATGGATTGCGCAGCAATTAAATTCAATTGGGATTCCTGTATTAAGACGAGTAGCAGTGGGTGACCAATGGGATGAAATTTGGTCGGCACTAGATGACGAATCCAAAAAAGCAGATCTTATTTTTATCACTGGCGGATTGGGACCTACTGCTGATGATATAACCAAACCATTACTTTGTAAATATTTCAATGGAAATTTGATTTTAAATCAAGAAGCTTTAGAAAATGTTACCCATCTTTTTGAAAAAATATTTAAACGTCCTATAACTGAACGAAACATCAAACAAGCGGAAGTGCCAGATACGTGTAAAGTTATTATCAATAAAAAAGGTACGGCTTCAGGCATGCAATTTGAGAAAAATGGGACTTTGTATTTTAGTTTACCTGGCGTGCCATTTGAAATGATGGGTATGATTGAAGAAGATATTTTGCCATTATTGACATCAACATATAAATTGCCCAATATTACCCATAAAACATTAGTAACTTATGGAATTGGCGAATCGATGTTGGCCGATTTGCTCCAATCATTTGAAGAAAATTTACCTATTCATATCAAAATGGCTTATTTGCCCAATCATGGACTTGTTCGGCTGAGGTTGACTGCAACCGGAGAAAACAAATCATTGGTTGAAAAAGAAGTGAATACTCAATTTGATTTCTTACAGGAATTGGTTAAAGATTTCTTGGTTACAAATGAAGATGAGGCCATGGAAAATGTAATTGGTAAAATGCTTTTGTCAAGAAATCAAACAGTTGCTACAGCAGAAAGTTGTACGGGTGGATATATAGCTCATTTAATCAGCGGTGTGCCTGGCGCATCGGCATATTATGAAGGCAGCATGATTACATATTCTTATGCTGCAAAAGAAAAATCATTACAAGTGAAAAAATCAACATTAGAAGCTCAGGGTGCCGTTAGCGAAGAAGTAGTGATTGAAATGGCTAAGGGATTATTAAACCAACTCAACACAACCTATGCCATTGCTGTATCAGGAATAATGGGACCAGGTGGTGGGATGCCCGAAAAGCCAGTAGGTACAGTTTGGATTGCCATTACAAATGAAAGAAAAACAACCGCTCAAAAATTTCACTTTCGATTTAACCGACAAAAAAATATACAGCTTACCGCAATGAATGCACTGAATATGTTGAGGTGTTTTATTAATGAACAAGACTAAATTTTTAAATATCAAATTATCAAGTCATAAACAAGATTTTTTTACAAAGAACTTCAGAAAAAATAAACCATCTGTTATAAAAATATCCATTCATTAAAAAAAACAAATCGAAGGATATAAAAATAATAGAAAGCTTATGACTGCTATTTGAATTTACTTACATTTGCGTATATTAAATAACCCTAAGTTTTTTATATGAGTTCAGTAGACTTGATTATGCCAAAACTTGGCGAAAGTATAATGGAAGCCACTATTTTAAAATGGCATAAGCAAATTGGCGATAAAATTGCTATGGATGAAACCGTGTTGGATATTGCTACAGATAAAGTAGATAGTGAAGTACCTTCTACAGCAGCGGGTATTTTAGAATCAATTTTATTTAAAGTAGATGATGTTGTTCCTATCGGAGCGATAATTGCTAGAATTAAAGTCGTTTCTTCAAGTGAAAACCAACCAACAAATCCATCTACGTCTCCTGAACCTAAAAAAGAGTATGAGGAAGTGAAAATAGTGGAAGAAATTCCGTTTCAACCAACCGCATCTACAAATCAAGTAAGTAGTAATGGAATGCGTTTTTATTCTCCATTGGTATTAAATATTGCGCAAAGCGAAGGAATTAGCATGGCTGATTTAGAAAAAATACCTGGAAGTGGTCAGGATGGTCGCGTAACCAAAAAAGACATCCTAGCATTTGTGGCAAATCCAAATAAAACAGTCGTTACTGCGGTTCCAATAGAAACCCCACAAGTAGAAATAATAAAATCAAATGTAGAAGTGAGCATAAAACCAGCACCTGAAATGGCGCCAATGGTTTACCCTGGCAATGTAGAAATTATCGAAATGGATAGAATGCGCAAACTTATTGCTAAGCATATGGTTGATAGCAAACATACTAGTCCGCATGTAACCAGCTTCGCAGAATGTGATGTAACCAACTTGGTTTTATGGAGAGAAAAAGTGAAAAAAGAATTTGAAAAAAGAGAAGGCGAAAAAATAACATTCACCCCTTTATTTATAGAAGCTATTGTAAAAGGATTGAAGAAATATCCGATGTTGAGTTCTTCATTAGATGGAGATAAAATCATCATCAAAAAAGATTTGAACATAGGAATGGCAACAGCCTTACCTTCTGGAAATTTGATAGTCCCTGTAATAAAAAATGCCGATCAATTGAATTTAGTGGGCTTAACAAAGCAAGTAAATGCATTGGCAAATGCAGCACGTAACAATAAATTAAGACCCGACGATACAACAGGTGGCACTTTTACACTTACAAACGTTGGCACATTTGGAAGCATTATGGGAACCCCAATAATCAATCAACCTCAAGTGGCGATTATGGCAGTTGGAGCAATAAAGAAAAGACCAATGGTGATAGAAACACCACAAGGTGATACCATCGGAATTCGCCATATGATGTATATTTCTTTAAGTTACGATCATAGAATAATAGATGGTGGGTTAGGTTCTACATTCCTAAATACAGTGAGTAAAGAATTGGAGAATTTTGATTCGAATAGAGGGTTTTAGGTTGTTTGAATCGCTTCGCTGGTTTATTGTTTAATGGTTTAAGGTTGGAAGTATTTTCACTTTGATGCGCTTATAAACCTTTTGAAACCTCGCTAGATATTGGATGTTATACGATTTTGACTTTTTATTGACACCAATCTTTTCTCGTATAATGCCGATGTTGTAGCTTTTTGGAACAAAAGAAATTGGTCCATTACAGATATCCAATCGGTACTTGATGTTGGATTTGAGATCGTTCCAATTTGAGATTTTTGGAATACCAGATAAGGAAAAAGAAATAATAACTAAAGAAGTGGAATTTGTTCCAACATTCTACAATTTCCATACGAACGATATATTCATAACCTAGGTTTTCAACTCTGGTTGGAAAAATTGAAATTCAACAATAATAAGACCTGTTAGAAATTAGAGACAAACCTTTAAGACTATGAAGCAATTTTAACCTTCAACTTAGATTTTGCAGCTGAAATCTATTACAAGAAAAAAATCCTGCAAATACAAGCGTTTGCTTGACTTTTTGATCTTACACTATTTTGAATTACAATTTAGTCCACAATTTTATAGTATAATGTCGATTGGATAGCTGTTTGGGATAATTTCATTGGGCCATTACAGGTATCACTCCGGTATTACCATGTTTCAATATGCTCTCGATCAAAAAATCTACTCAAACACCTTTCTTTATTGCCTTTTTCCCTTTCATCATGATTCAAACTGCAAAATCCGGAATAAAACTTTTTTTTCGAATTTATAAGAATCATTTTTTTTTACTGTTTAGACATACAAATAATTCGTAACTATTCAGTCATACAAATATAATTGAAAAGTTTTACTTCCGATAGTTATGCACATTTTTTTTCTGTTTAAAAATTTTCAGTTTTTTCGATGCTTTTTTTGTGCA
>VFKL01000175.1 GCA_009885535.1 Chitinophagaceae bacterium
AAATTTTTACGGTTCATGGTGGTCGAGTAAAAGTCGAAAGTACGAAAAGGTTGGAGATGTTAGCCCCCTCAATCCCCCAAGGGGGAAGTTGGAAGTATTTTCCGTTTTTGGATTTTACAAACTTATGAATTTTTTGAACTTCAGAATGCTCAAGCTCCCTTCACCTTTTGGGGGAAGGGTTGGGGAAGGGGGCTTTTATTATTGGCAATTGCCTTCATTTACGGTATTTTTGCACACATGAACAATCCAAAAAGATACTTAATTACTTCAGCACTTCCTTATGCCAACGGACCAAAGCATATCGGACATTTAGCCGGTGCATATTTACCCGCAGATATTTATACCCGTTATCTTAGGGCGCAAAAACGCGATGTGGTATTTGTATGTGGAAGCGATGAACACGGGGCTGCCATTACCATTCAGGCAATGAAAGAAAATACTACGCCAAAAGCAATCGTAGATAAATATCATGCTTTGCTTGAAAGCAATATGAAGGATTTGGGCATTTCGTTTGATATTTATCACAGAACATCTTCGCCTATTCATCACGAAACTGCTCAAGAATTTTTTACAAAGCTGAATAATAATGGTGATTTAATTGTTAAAGAATCAGAGCAATATTTTGATGATGCTGCCAATACATTTTTAGCAGATAGATATATAATAGGTACTTGTCCGATTTGTTCTAGTGAAGGCGCATACGGCGATCAATGTGAAAAATGTGGTACTTCGCTCAGTCCAGAACAATTAATAAATCCCAAAAGTACCCTAAGTGGAAATCCTCCATCTAAAAAGAAAACAACGCATTGGTATTTGCCCTTAGATAAACACGAAGATTTTTTACGCGAATGGATTCTTGAAAACCATAAATCCGATTGGAAGACCAATGTATTGGGTCAATGCAAAAGCTGGATTGATGCAGGTTTACAGCCAAGAGCGGTAACCAGAGATTTGGAATGGGGGGTAAAAGTCCCAGCCCCCCTACCCCCCAAAGGGGGGATTGATGACCTTCAAAAAGAATATAATTCATCATCTGATTTAAATTCAGAAAATGTTGATTTGTTAGAAGAAGGTCAGTTTTCATATCAGACTTCAGATCCAATGTTATATGGATTATTGAAAGATTTTGCAGTTAAAAATAGATCCAACCCTACTCAAGCTGAAATTGCTTTATGGGAAATGCTAAGAGGTAAAAATTTAGATGGTTATAAATTCAGAAGACAACATATAATTGGTGATTACATCGCTGATTTTGTTTGTTTGACGAAAAAACTAATCATTGAAGTTGATGGACTTATTCATCAGCTACCTAAAAATAAAATTAATGATGAAGAACGCACTCAATGGCTTTCAACTCGAGGTTTTGAAGTGATAAGATTCACCAATGAACAAGTTTTATTTGATACAGATAATACACTCCATGCTATTTCAAATAAACTAAGTTCTATAACAATCAAAACCAATGGTACCCAAAATGTCAATTCAACAACGACAGATTTCAAATTAAACGGAAATCCAAATCCCCCCTTGGGGGGCGGGGGGGCTAAAGTTTTATACGTTTGGTTCGACGCGCCTATCGGATACATCAGTGCCACCAAACAATGGGCGCTCAACAACAATAAAGATTGGAAACCATATTGGGAAGATAAAGACACCAAATTGGTTCATTTTATCGGTAAAGACAATATCGTTTTTCATTGCATCATTTTTCCAGTAATGTTGAAATTGCATGGAAACATTTTGCCTGATAATGTTCCAAGTAATGAATTCATGAATTTGGAAGGCGATAAAATGAGTACAAGTAGAGGATGGAGTATAGAGATGGATGATTACATAAAAGATTTTGTAAAAAAAGAAAATGGCGGCGGCATGATGGTGGACGCGCTAAGGTATTATCTAACCGCAATTTCACCCGAAACCAAAGACAGTGAATTTACTTGGAAAGGATTTCAAGATGCGTTGAATAGTGAATTGGTATCCATCTTTGGGAACTATGTGAATAGAACTTTTGTGTTGATGCACAAATTATGCAATGGAAAAGTACCTCCGTTACATCAAGATTTAATTGACGACTCAGACAGAAAATTATTGGCAGATATCTCAAATGCAAAACAAACGGTTGAAGCCAATATTGAAAACTATAAATATCGCGATGCATTGTTTGAGGTAATAGATCTTGCTAGAAAAGGAAACAAATACATGCAGGATAAAGAGCCATGGATTGTAGCAAAGCAAATGGGAGAAGATGGCAAACCAACAGCATCTGCACAAAAACAAATTGACAATTGCTTGCATTTTTGTTTACAATTAACGGCAAATCTTTCCATTTTAATAAATCCTTTTTTACCATCAACAGCAGAAAAACTTTGCTACATGATGAAAGTGGTAAACAAGATGTTGGATTGGGAAAACGCAGGAAAATCAAACCTTTTAAGCGTTGGATATTCACTTCGTGCACCAGAATTATTATTCAGAAAAATGGAAGATGAAGAAGTAGCCATTCAAATGGAAAAATTAAAAGAAAAAACCAAGAAAATTATGGAAACAAATCAACCTGCAACAACCGTTTCAAATGAAACTGTTAAAGTAGAAAAACCAATCATTCAGTTTGATGATTTTTCTAAAATAGATTTGAAAACAGGCACCATTATTTCTGCAGAAAAAGTAGCCAAAGCAGATAAGTTATTAAAGCTTGAAGTGGATTTAGGTTCAGAAATTAGAACGATAGTTAGTGGCATTGCAATGCATTTTAATCCGGAAAATATCATAGGACAAAAAGTTGTAGTAGTTACCAATTTGGCTCCTAGAAAAATGAAAGGCATCGAAAGCAATGGAATGATTTTAATGGCTGAAAATGCGGATGGGAAATTGGAATTTATTTCTAGCAATGTGATCAATGGAAGCAATGTAAGCTAATTTCAAAAACGATTAAATATGACTACAATTATCCCTCCGTATTTAAAGAAAGGAAACACCATTGGCATTACCTGTTCTTCTGGCTTTATGGAAAAAGAAAAAGCCAAAGCTTGTATCAAAACGCTGCAGGAATGGGGGTTTGAGGTAATGATTGGCAATACATTAAATAGTACATCTACAAATTATTTCAGCGCAACAGACGAAGAAAAAATTGAAGAATTACAAGCGATGTTGGACGACGAAAATATCCATGCTATTTTATTTGGAAGAGGTGGTTATGGAATGGGAAGAATCATAGATAAATTGAGTTTCAAAAAATTTAAGAAACATCCAAAATGGCTTATCGGCTTTAGCGACATAACCGTAATGCATTGCCATTTAATTGGTGCATGTAAAATCGCCAGTATTCATGGGCCAATGGCAGCTGCTTTCAACAAATCAAGTGGCTCTGCAAAAAATGTAGAAGCATTAAAAAATGTAATTTTTGGAAAAAAGATAAATTACGATTGTGCATTTCATCCTTTCAATACAATTGGTTCTGCAGAAGGAAAATTGATTGGCGGAAATCTCGCTTTGTTATGTAATGTAATTGGGACGAAATCGGATTTTGATTGTAAAAATAAAATCCTATTTATTGAAGACATTGGAGAATACAAATACGCCATCGACCGTATGTTGCATCAGTTAAAAAGAGCCGGCAAGTTTGATCAATTAGCTGGATTAATAATCGGTGGTTTTACTGATATGAAAGATACAGAAAGGCCTTTTGGCATGGAAACAAAAGCAATTATAAAAGAGGTTTTAAAAGAATACAATTACCCGATTTGTTTCGACTTCCCCATTAGTCATGGTAAAGAAAATCTGGCAGTAAAAATTGGAATGAATTATAGTTTTAAAGTAACTAAAACCAAAACCATTCTAAAAGAGATTTAATCTTTTAGCAATTGAGTTATAACAGATTCATAGGCTGAATTAGATGTTGTAACGAATTTATTTTTATCGTTTATTTTCTTTGATAATTTCTTGCTGCTTGATGAATTAACTGTTTTCTCATCTGTAAAAATAATTTTAACCGGAGCGGAAATTTCGCTTATATTTTCTCCAATTGGAAACTTGTAATTGCTCATCGAATTCCACGGATACATAGGCAATGTAGAAGAATACAAATCCGGAATGCTATAAAAAGGATTTTCCAAAATGAGCAATTTTATTGGCG
>VFKL01000100.1 GCA_009885535.1 Chitinophagaceae bacterium
GTAAACAGGGATAAGAAAACCATTGAAAATGTATCAGCAGCATTTAATATTACCAATGTGCCCACCATAATTGTAATGAAATCAGGTAACGAAATTGGTCGAGTGGTTGAATACGGGAAATCGGGCGAATGGGATAAAGAATTGCTTGAATTGGTTAAATAATTGGTGTATTATTTACCATATTTCCTCCAGCATCTGTATTGAAAATATTAATATCTCCCCCGGCATTGGCTATCTTCAATCCTATTTTTTCTATGGATTGTTTTATATGAATAATCATCTCTTGTTTCAATGAAAAATAATCTTCTATTAATATGTCTGATGTAAAATATTCCGCCGTAATTATGGTTCCGGCTTTTGTATAATCGGTTATATACACCGTGCTTTTTGAAATTGTATCCTGTTTATTTTTTAAATGCGTTTCAAGTGATTGAATAAATTCGTTTATACTAATCATTTCATTACCATGACTTAACTCTATTTTAATTTCTGTTCTTCTCGCATTTCGCATACTCCAATTGTCAACTACACTATCTACCATTTGCTTATTGGGCACTGTAATTAAAGTATGTTCAACGGTTCTTATTCTTGTACTCCTTAAACCAATTTCTTCAATAGTGCCTGTTGTATTGGTTTGATTGTTCACCTTTACAAAATCGCCAATAAAAAACGGCTTGTCAAAAAATATAATAAAAGATGCAATCAAATTTTCGATGCTTTCTTTTGCAGCTAAAGCTAATGCAGCACCAACAATACTTAAGCCCGTTAATACTGCACCAACATCTACTTTAAATCCAAATTTCAACACCATTAAAATGCCAAAAATCGATACCACTGCTTTGGCGAAATCTCTAAAAAAAACAACCAATTGATCATCGCTTTTTTCATTGCTTAATTTTGCTTTTACATCTAACACAAATGATATAAAATTGATAAAACTTCTCAGGAAAATTATAAAATAAATGATAATAATACTTTTTGAAATCATGATTAAAATTTCATTAAAAGCATAACCATTAATATTGAATTTCAACACTTCTGGAAATTTCAAATACATTAATGAGATAAACGAAATGAATACAATTAAAAAAGTGCCAAGCGGTTTAAAAACCAGATCTACAAAAACATTTTTATCAACCGACATCGATTTTTGTTTGATAATTACAAACATTATTGAAGCGAGATTCCTGGAAAGCCATTTTCTAAAAATCAATCCCGTTGAAATGATGAGCATTACGGTGAGTAAACTTCGTACACTGTTTTCAAAAAAAATATTGTCTAAAAAATGCATAAAATAAAATTAGTTATTCTAAACGATAAATATTTAAGCTCTTTTGGGTTAAAATATAAAGTTTGTTGTTGATGAAGTTTAAAGATTTTATTTTTTCTGCTAAAATGGGAAGTGAATATTTTTTAGATTCTAAATTCTTTAATTGAATTACCTCCATGATTGTGTCTGTAAATCCAGTTAAGCAATTTTTTTCAACATGAATTTGGCTTAAACCATTCAGAGGAATGCGACGATTAAACCCACCATAATAATCAAAAATAAATACACCTTGTTCTTGGTCGATTAAATACAGAAAATTGTCTTCGTCTATTAATTTTTCTGCTGAGGGCGCTACATCAAACATATTTCTAAGGTCTGCTGATTCTAATAATATCCCACCTTTTTCATCTAGTTTTTTTAATTTAAAATTTTGCTCATCATAAATCCAAATGTTGTTATCGTAAGCATTTGCCACTGCATTTACATCAAAATACTGAAGCGGTTTAAGTTCAATTTGATTTCGGAAAGTAAGTAGCTTATCGAGTACTACAATTGCAGAATAATTTTTGTAATACACTATAATTTTTAATGGATTGCGTACATCAATTGTACTAATTTTTCCAAACCGTTTTACATCATTATATACTGCAGTTAACTTGCCATCGGGTTTTATTTTTTTTAATTGGTCTGTTGGCGTTATCAAATAAATATTACCAATCGCATCTACATTAAAGTTGCTAAAACTTCCAGGAATAGTTTGTTCGAAGATGAATTTCTGTTGGCTTACAACGCTGTCATTTTGTATAATCTGAGCAATACCTTGATGGCAAAAAAACGTTGTAAGTACAATAAATGATGTAAAAAATTTAACCACCTAATTATTTTTTATAGTATTTCAATTCAAGTGTATCTCCATCAAACTCAGCATAGGTGAAGTATGTAATCCAATCGCCTAAATTTATATACCTGCTTTCATTATTAAGTTTTATATCCAATGGGAGATGTCGATGTCCAAAAATGAAGTAATGGTAAGGTTGTTTTTTTAGTGTTTCCTTGCAAAAGATAACCAGCCATTCTTTCTCTTCGCCTTCAAAAATCTGATCGTCATTTCCTGTTCTTGCCCTACTTTTTCTACTGAAATAATTCGCTAATCCAATGCCGATTACTGGGGGGATTATGCCAAAAAGAAATTGAGAGAATTTAATTCGAAATATTTTTTTGATAAATTTATAGCCATAATCACCAGGACCTAATCCGTCGCCATGCCCTATTAAAAATTGCTTGCCCAATAAATCAAATGCTTTTGGCTCAAAGAAAATTGGAATGTTCAACTCTTTTTGAAAATAGTCTTTCATCCACATATCGTGATTGCCAACAAAAAAATAAACCGGAATGCCCATATCCGTTATTTCAGCAAGTTTACCGAGGATGCGCACAAATCCTTTTGGAACCACTTTTTTGTATTCAAACCAAAAATCAAATAAATCACCAAGCACAAAAATTTCAAGCGCGTGGTGTTTTATTTCATCCAAAAACTGAATGATTTTTTTTTCACGGATCAAACTGGCCACTTCATTTGGCGCACCCAAATGAAAATCAGAAAGGAAATATATTTTTTTAGGCAACGACAATTTAATTTTGTTTATTTTTTTCCTGAAGGTATTTTAAAATGTCTGCGGTTATGATTTCTTCCATGCCAATGGTACTTCCGTTATACCAATAAATCCAAGCTGTAAATTTATCGCCGTTTATTAATACATCTACAAGGTCTCTTATATAGTTGGGCGTTTCGTTGGCTTCTACATTTATTCCTTCGTAATCATCAAGTTGGGCAATAACCCATTCAAAATCTTTATTGTTCTTTACGGTATATAATTCTCCTTGAATAAAAACATCTTCATCTGAAGGAACTGCAACAGGGTAAGGACCTTTGTCAAAAAATTGACCATGTACTAAAGCATTGCCTTGCAATTCAAAAAAATCGGAAATGTATTTATATGCAGGATTTCGGAATCCACTTCTTAGCGAACCATACACAAAAAGTCGATGAATATCTGTCGAGTTGTTTTCCATTTTAAGATTTAAATTAATTATTCTTCCACTAAAAAGCAAAATACTTCTTTAGGCCCATGCACGCCGGTTACTAAGGTTTTTTCTATATCTGCTGTTCTACTTGGGCCACTCGCAAAAGTTATTAAAGAAGGCAAATGGTTATTATGATTTGATTTTATCGCGCTAAAAACATCTTGTAAATCAAAAACAATTTGATGGGTAAATGCAATGCAAATATGTATTGGCGCATATACACTTGCGGTTCTTCCAAAACGCTGTTCACTACTTAATACAATACTGCCTGTGCGGGCAACGAGGTTTTTACAACTTGTAATAGATACGTCGCATTCAGCTAAATTATCAAATGGAGTAATGTTTAACGCAGTTAATAATGATAATAATTTCGGCTCCTTACAATATATTTTTTTCCAGTTTTTAATTTGTACGAGTTGATGAAATTGTTCAATCAATTCATGCTGGTTTTTCACAAATTGGAATTTTCCTTGTAAACCTGAAAATTGTTGTGCAAATAGAATAGATAAGTCTTCTTCAGATTTATGAAAAAAAGGTTGATTTCCTTCACTTTCTGGAAAAGGCAAAGGCACTGGGTTTACCAGTGCCTGTCTTATTTTTTTTAAAATATTTTCCTTTGGAGAACGAACGTCCATGGCAAAAAATATTTAAGATTGTGTACTGTTGTCTGCTGAAGTTTCTGTTTTTTCTTCTGGAGTTGTTTTTGGATCAACAGGTTCTTCAGAAGCTATATCCAAAATTTTCTTTTCTTCAAAAGGACGCTTTCCAATTAATGTTTCCAAATCGCTTTTAAACAACACTTCCTTTATTAGCAATTCCTTTGCTAATTTCTCAACGTCTGATTTCTTTTCTATTAAAAGATTTTTTGTTTTGGTATAAGCTTCTTCAATTAATTTACGCACTTCTGTATCAATCATTTTACCGGTTTCTTCACTGTAAGGTTTGGTGAAATAATTCTCTTGAGAGGGGTCGTAATAACTGATGTTTCCAATTTTATCGTTCATGCCATAAACAGTAACCATGCTGTACGCAATTTTTGTAATTTGTTGCAAATCATTGCTGGCTCCTGTGCTTATTTTTCCGAAAAAGATTTCCTCACTGGCACGTCCACCTAAAGTCATACATATTTGATCAATCAATTGGTCGGTGTTGTATAAGTATTGTTCTTTTGGTGTGTATTGTGCGTAACCCAAAGCTGCACTTCCTCTTGGAACAATCGTAACCTTTAAAAGCGGATAAGCATGTTCTAAATACCAACCACAAATCGCATGTCCTGCTTCATGATATGCGATAATTTCTTTCTCATCTGGCGAAATGATTTTATTCTTCTTTTCAAGTCCGCCAATTACACGATCAATGGCATCTTGGAAATCATTCATATCAACAGACTCTTTATTTTTACGAGCAGCAATTAAAGCGGCTTCATTACAAACATTGGCGATATCTGCACCCGCAAATCCTGGTGTTTGCTCGGCTAATTTATGAATGTCTAATTTTTCTGAAGTTTTTATTGGTTTAAGATGTACTTTAAAAATCGCTTCACGTCCAACCAAATCAGGTCTGTCGATGCTGATTTGTCTGTCGAAACGACCTGGCCTTAATAAAGCGCTATCCAATACATCTGGGCGGTTTGTTGCAGCAAGAATGATGATACCAAGGTCTGTTCCAAATCCATCCATTTCCACCAATAGCTGATTGAGCGTGTTTTCTCTCTCATCATTGCTCATCATTACATTTTTTCCTCTGGCTCTTCCTATTGCATCAATCTCATCAATGAATATAATACAAGGTGCTTTTTCTCTGGCTTGTTTAAATAAATCCCTAACCCTGCTTGCCCCAACACCCACAAACATTTCCACAAAATCACTTCCGCTTAAACTAAAGAAAGGTACTTGAGCTTCGCCAGCCACTGCTTTCGCCAGCAATGTTTTTCCGGTTCCTGGAGGGCCAACCAACAATGCACCTTTTGGAATTTTACCACCAAGTGCAGTATATTTTTTTGGGTTTTTCAAGAAGTCTACAATTTCCATTACTTCCACTTTAGCTTCATCCAAGCCAGCGACATCACCAAAATTGATGTTTACTTTGGTGCCTTTTTCAAACAATGTAGCTTTAGATTTTCCGATGTTGAAAATCCCGCCACCACCACCACCACCGCCTGGCCCAACTTTACGCATCATCATAATGAAAACGAATCCCAACAATAAAATAGGTAACAGTGTGCTAATCAATTGACTAAAAACTTCGCCTTCATCTTCTGCAATTTTATTGACAGGTCGAATTGCTGGATTTTTACTGTAATAGTTGCTGAGTCCAAGCTCAAAACTATTTACATCACTAACAGAAAAATAAAATTGAGGCTCGGTTGATTTTACAACTGCGTTAAATCTTTTTTCGTCTTTATTGCCAATGATTGTTTTATAATATCCGGCTTTTAATTTCAAACTATCTGGAGTAATGAGAACGCGAACTATTTTTTTATTGCGAATGATTTTTATAGTGTTGATATCGCCTTTGGATAACATTTCTTCAAATTGACCGGGATTGGTAATTACAATGCCGCCTATATCAACACTTCTTAATAAATTGTATGAAATTAAAACCACTAGAATGATTCCGTAAATCCAGTAAATGTTGAATTTGTTTTTCTTTTTAGGGTCTTCTCCAAAGGGTGTTTTTTTTTGAGGAGGTGTTGATTGTTGATTCTCTTGATTCATAAATATATATTGCCGTTTAAAGATGGGTTGTTGTAAATTATTCGTGATGAGACACTGAAGGCGCGTCGCTCCAAAGTTCTTCGAGGTTGTAAAACTTTCGAGGTTCAGGAAGCATGATATGAACGACTACATTTACATAATCAATTAATATCCATTGTTCTGCCTGACGACCTTCATGTTTGTAGGGTGTATCGTCGCATTTCTCTTTTACCTCTTTTTCAATATTGTCTGCAATAGCTCTAAGCTGGTTGTTGTTGGAGGCTTCACAAATAATAAAAAAATCAGAAACAGCTTCAGGGATTTTTTTCAGATCCAAACTTACAATTTGCTCTCCTTTTTTATCCTGAATGGCTTGAATAATGGCTTTAATAATTTTACTGCTTCTCGTTAATTTGGCAGCTGTTTTTTTTCTGTCGTTCAATAAATTCAAATTGTTCAAAATAGTGTATGATTTAATTTAATGAATTGCAAATGATATTTTTAATGAAAAAATAATTCAGTTAGCTTGCAATTATATTCAAAAGTAGTATTTCTTTGTCATTTGAAAGCGTATGGATTTACAGCAATTTAATTTTCATGTAATTCAACAGGTGGATAGCACCAATAAATATGCCATGGAAAAGGTTTCTGAAGGATTGGCTCAACATCTTGATGCTTGGTTTGCCATCGATCAAACCGAAGGAAAAGGTCAAAGGGGAAAAAGCTGGCTCAGTAAACCTGGAGAAAACATTACATTTTCTGTTGTGATTCGCCCTCAGCAAAGTTTTCAAAAAAAACCGTATGCTTTCAATGCCTTCATTACACTTGTTTGCAGAGATTTTATTTCTCAGATATTACAAATGGATGTTCAAATAAAATGGCCCAATGATTTATTTATAAATGACAGAAAGTCAGGAGGAATTCTAATTGAAAATAGATACGTAGGCGATAATTGGAAATGGGCTGTCGTAGGAATAGGCATAAATGTAAACCAAGTTCATTTTCCTGAATATTTATTTTCAGCAACATCGTTTAAAGAAATAAAAAATGCAGATTTTGAACCAATTCAATTGGCAAAATTGCTTCATAAGGATATAATTGAGGCTATTGAAAGGATAAATAAAATCAATGAAAGTCAAATTTGGGAACGATACAACCAGCATCTTTTTAAAAAAGGAAAAATTTGTGTGCTCAAGATACATGGCAATCAAATAAACGCAACCGTTTCTCATGTAAATCCACAAGGATTGATGGTTTTAATACAAAATGGAAAGGAATATACATATCAGGTTGGTGAAATTGAATGGATGTTTTAAAAAGTAAAAAGTAAAAAGTAAAAAGTGGTCAACGGCAATTTTAAACATTCATTTGGTCAGTTTTATTTTTTTTATTTTGACTTTTGAATTAACTATTATCACCATGCATTTCAATTTAATGATTTATTAATATTGGCAAAATCTTATTTTTTATTCGTAAAAATAATTTCAAAGGGTTGGAAATCCCCTTTCAACAATTCATTGAGAAAATCCTTCATTTGTTTTTTAAACTACTATTCAACTTAATAATTATCTTTGTTTTCATTTTAAAAAAAACAGAATTGCATTTTAAAGTTTTATAATGTATTTAATTTATGGTAAAGTATAGTTTGTTTTGGTCGGTCTTATTGTTGATGTTGGTTAATTTGTGTTCTTGTGGCTTAACTAAAGGCAAAATTTTATTCAAAGATCAACAAGTGTCTGTACAGCAACTCGATAGTATAAAACATTTTGCTATCCAACGCATTCAAAAATCCGATCGATTAAATATTACGGTTACTTCTACTGAACCTAGCTTAATGGCATTTTTAAATCCTTTTGGTAATACTGGCGGAAGCAGTAATAATGGTCTCACTGGCTTTTTGGTTGATCTAGAGGGGAATATAGAATTCCCTCTTTTAGGTAAAATTGCAGTAGATGGGTTAACAACAAAAGAAACCGAAAATATTATAAGGTCCAAACTAGCGTATTACTACAAAGATTTATTTGTGAATGTAAGTTTGGTAGGAAAAATATACATGATGAATGGAAATGAAGGGTCAACCGTCAATATCACAAACGAAAGACTTACTATTTTAGAAGCCATTGCTCAAAATTTATCAAAAACGGAATCGAATGATAAATCAGATGTATGGATCATCAGAGAGGATAGTGGCAAAAGGTATTTTTCAAAAATTGATTTAACGAGTAAAAAGATTTTTGAATCGCCATATTTTTTTCTAAAAAGCAATGATTTTATTTATGTCATGCCCAATAAATACAATTGGTTGGTCAGTCCTTCAAGTCCTATAAGATCTACCTTTACATTAATTGCATCAATTGCTGGCTTGTTAATATTAATTACAAAATTGATTATTTAAATATTTCGCAACATAGAAATTTAGCGAATTCCAATAAATCATAAATTTAAAAAATACAAATTATCAATTAATTCCTTTATCGAAACGTACGATACCAAAAGTTGTTAAGATTAAGGGCAAAAAAATAAAAATTTAAAATAAGGGTGATTCAACAATGTTGACCAAGCATGGTTAGTTTGGCTTTTTTTATTTTACATTTTGACTTAAATATTCATATATGAAAGAAGATAAAAACATTTGGGAAGGGAATAAGTCCAATGTTTCAGAACCCGATTATTACATAAAAAACAATTCGTCTGCAAATACGGGTTCATCTTTTGACATCGATTTCAGAAGAATATTGGCATTGTGGCCTTTTATTTTATTGTTTGGGATGTTGGGTTTTGCACTAGGAAGTATTTATCTAAGATACATCACTCCCATTTATACCTTATCAACAAGTATAAGCATTGAAGACAAATCAGAGATTTCATTGGGACAAGCATTTTTGGGATCGTCGAGAGATCCATTTAATGATCGAATTGAATATTTTAAATCACCCTCTTTAGCAGCCGAATTGGTTGAAAATTTAGGACTTCAATATAAATCTGTTTCTCAAGGGAGATTTAAAAACAAGGATTTTTATGGTATTGTAAAATGGGAGATACTAGATGTTGTGAATCAAGATCCGCCAGAAATCAGCTTTTCTATTTTACCTAAAAAAAATGGATTCCATTATGTTTCTGGAAAAGCAGAAGGCGAGGGCGCTTGGGAAGTGCCTTTTGTATTAAATAACCAAAAAATTATAATCCATAAATTAAAGGATTTCAACAGTTTTACCCCAATTTACTGTTACAACAGCAATAAGCTTATCGTTGCATTTGGATTAAGTTCTTCACTTGTTGTTGGTACTTCAAAAGAAAGTAATGTGTTAACTGTGAATTATTCTGATATCTCTGCCGAACGTGCTATCGATATCTTAAACGGGTTGACCAAATTGCATAGTGAAGCCATGACGAAAGACAAATCGCTTGGTTTTTTGCAAGCCATAAATTTTATTGAAAATAGAATGGATCCCTTAAGAAATGAATTGGATTCCATTGAAAATTCACTTGCTGCATTTAAAGCAGAAAGGGGAATGATTGGAAATTCTACCAATGGCGATATTTATTTAAATAATGCCCAGAATTACGATAATGAACTCACTAGAATAAATATTCTTGAAAATACCATAAAAGCTGTAGAAGCATACATTAATAATCCCAAAATAAAAGAAGCCGATTTGTCTTTTGTTGGTATTGAAAGTCCAGGAATACAAAACTTGCTTTCGCAATTTCAACAAATGCGTATGCAACGCGATAAATTGGCAATGAGTGCACAGGAAACCAATCCTTCACTTGAATTGATTGACAAGAATTTGGCTGATTTAAAAAGTAATATGGAAAATCAATTGCTCAATTATAAAAGCAATTTGCAAATAGCCAAAAATACCTATGAAAATAAAATGCAATTAGCTAATCAGATGTTGAGTCAGATTCCTTTAGCAGAAAAAGAATTGATGGACAAAACCCGTTTCCAAAACATCAAAGAAGCGTTGTATTTAACCCTCTTGCAAAAACGTGAAGAAGCGCTCATCGCAAAGGCATCCATTACAGTAAATTCAAAAGTGATTTACCCGCCTTTAAAAAATAAAGCAACCATAAAACCTTCCAAAGTAACTATATTATTTTCTTTCATTTTGGTTGGATTATTGTTGCCCATATTATTTGCCATCATCAAAGAAATAACCAACAAGAAAATCATATCCAAAAAACAACTTCAAAACCTAACCACTATTCCAGTTATTGCAGAACTAGAATTGGTACAGTATGATGAATCAACGCCTTTTGTAATTGGTGGAAACAACCGATCTATGTTTGGTGAACAAATTCGAACTTTACGAACGAATATGGATTTCTATCTAATAAATGAAAATAGAACCAGCTATATTTTACTTACTTCTAATGTCAGCGGGGAAGGTAAATCTTTCCTTTCCATGAATATTGCCAAAAGTTATTCATTACAAGGCAAAAAAGTGGCGCTTATAGAGTTTGATTTAAGAAGACCTAAAATTTCCAAAGCTTTAGGTATTGTCGAAAATAAAACAGGAATCACATCAATGCTTACAGGTAGAAAAACTATTGAGGAAATTAGGGTTAAGGTTATTGATGATGAAAAAGAGTCACTTGATTTATTTCCTTCAGGCTCAGTTCCGCCCAATCCACAAGAATTAATTTCAACGAAATATATGGTTGATTTTAAAAAGTATCTTGATGAAAATTACGATATTGTTGTTGTAGATTCACCGCCTTATGGTATTGTTGCGGATGCTCAAATTCTGGGCAAATGGGCAGACCTAACGTTAATCGTTACCCGTTTTAATCAAACCATTAAAGAACAGGTTTTAGAGATTAATGAATGGCGTGATTCTGGCATTTTCAAAAACGTTTCCATCTTATTTAATGGGGTAAAAAATAGCGGGTATTTTGGTTATAAATATGGCTATTATTATTACAAGCGTAAATATGGGTATGGTTATTATTCAAGTTATATAAGCGATAGCGACAAAAAAGAAAAAAAGCCAATTCAAGAAAGTGAAGTTTTTTAAATCCAAGAGCGTAAACAGAAGTAAATAGAAAAATGCAAAATATAAATAATCACATTATTGTTACAGGTGGAGCAGGATTTATAGGAAGTCATGTGGTAGAGTATTTATTGAAAAATGATTATCGCGTTACCGTTGTTGACAATTATGATTCGTTTTATCCGAAGGAAACAAAGCAGAAAAACTTATCAGCAGTTATCAATCATCCCAATTTGATTTTTCACGAATTGGATATTGTAGATGCCAATGCAATTGATTTACATCTAACTGAAACGTATCAAGCCATCATACATTTGGCTGCTAAAGCCGGTGTTAGGCCTTCAATAGAAAATCCAATTGCCTATCAACAAACCAATGTTGCGGGCACACAAAATCTATTAGAATTTGCCCGTAAAAAATCTATTCAGCAATTTGTATTTGCATCATCAAGCAGTGTTTATGGTATAAATAAAAACATTCCATGGCGAGAATCAGACGGATTGTTAAATCCGATTAGTCCGTATGCGAGCACCAAAATTTCGGGTGAATTATTAGGGCATGTATATAGTCATTTATATGGTATTCGTTTTATTGGGTTACGTTTCTTTACGGTTTTTGGACCACGACAACGCCCTGATTTGGCGATACATGCATTTAGCAAAAAGATATTAAATGATGAAACGATTCCATTTTTTGGAGATGGGAATACCCAAAGAGATTATACGTTTATTGATGATATAGTGCAAGGAATAATTGGGGCTTTGAATTATGAAAAAACCAATTACGAAATCATTAATTTGGGAAATAGTCAAGCTGTTTCACTTGCTGAACTCGTAAGTACACTAGAAACGGTTTTTGAAAAAAAAGCCATAATAAATAAGTTACCCGAACAACCGGGAGATGTTCCCATTACTTTTTCAGATATTAGCAAAGCGAAAAATTTGATTAATTATTTGCCTACAACATCATTAAAAGATGGCGTGATTCGATTCAAAGAATGGCTTACAAATCAATAAAAGTTCGATTTCGTAGATATTCTTTATAATAAATAATACGAGTTTAAATAAAATAAAAAATGCCTAAAATAAAAATTTTACATATTGTCAAATCGTTAGGCAGGGGTGGTGCCGAAATGTTGTTGCAGGAGGTGTTAGAAGAGCACGATTTGAATGTGTTTGAATTTCATTTTATTTATTTTTTGCCTTGGAAAAATCAAATGGTAGCCGGTATTGAAGCCAATGGAGGGATTGTGAAAATATTCCCTGCAACCAATAATATCCGCATCATTACACAGGTGCCCAAAATAATTGACTATATCAAAAAAAATGAAATCAAGTTGGTGCATTGTCATCTTCCATGGGCAGGTTTTGCAGGCCGATTAATTTATAAATTGCATAATGTTCCAGTTATGTACACGGAGCATAATATTCAAGACCGATACCATTTTATCACAAAATTCCTAAATAAAATCACCTTCAATTGGCAAACAAAAGTAATTGCCGTTTCTAACGATGTAGCAGAATCTATTCAAAAAACAATTCATCCCAAAATACCAGTTCAAATTATTTTAAATGGGGTAAATACAAGAACGTTTGTAAGAAATGCTGAAGATAGAATTACAAAGAGAAAAGAACTTGGATTAAAAGAAGACGATATTTTCATTGGGGTGATTGCCGTATTTCGTTTTCAAAAAAGATTGAAAGAATGGATCGAATTGTTTAAAGCTATTCATGAAAAACATCCGAATTTAAAAGGTTGTATTGTAGGAGATGGTATTTTGAAAAATGAAATCATGGCGCATTTAAAAGAAATGGGCATGGAAAATCACATCATTTTTCCGGGGCTACAGCCCAACGTAAAGCCATGGATTTCTGCCTTTGATATTTTTATGATGACTTCTTCATTTGAAGGGTTGCCGATTGCATTACTTGAGGCAATGAGCATGGAATGTGCCATTGTTTCTACAGATGCTGGAGGTATTAAAGAAGTGATTAGGCCCGGCATTGACGGATTTACATCGCCTGTTGCAGAATGGAAACAACTCGAAAATCACCTCGAATATTTGATAACAGATAAATCTGCCTTGAAGCAATTTTCAAGCCAATCCAGACTGCGTGTGCAAGAGGCATTTAGTTTAAAGAAAATGGTATTGGAAACAGAAGCGGCGTATTGCGAAATATTAAAAAAATAGTTTATGCATATTTTACCAGCTTCATCATCAGATATACCAGAAATTATAACGGTTTTAAAATCAAGTTTAGGAGAAGGATTGTTGCCAAAATCTGCTGAATATTTTATTTGGAAGCATATAGAAAATCCATTTGGAGCTTCTAAAATTTTATTGGCAAAAGAGAATGGTGAAATTATTGGCGTAAGGGCGTTTATGTATTGGAATTGGGTTTGCGGGGAAGATAATATAAAAACAGTTCGTGCTGTGGATACAGCAACATTACCAACGCATCAGGGCAAAGGTATTTTCAAAAAGCTAACGCTTCTAGCTGTAGATGAATGTACTAAAGAAGGCACTGAATTTGTGTTTAATTCGCCCAATAAAATCAGCATTATTGGATATTTAAAAATGGGTTGGTACGAAAATGGAAAAATGCCTATTTATATAAATGCGGGTAGCTTGTTGCCTCGAATTTTTTCCGAAAAGTCAGTAGAAAAATTACTTTCGATTTATGGAATGAAATCAGCATTGGAGCAACTTGATACGAATTGGAAAGTACAAAATTCGATAACACATTTTCATACGGGAATAAATAAAGCTTTTTTGAAATGGAGATATCAAGATTGTCCGGTAGCTGACTACGGAGCGGTGATTGTTCCTGGGGTTTTTGGTATTGTATTTAGATTAAAAAAAGTGAACAAATTTATTGAACTCCGCATTTGTGAGTTATGGACTGAAAAAAATGATGGAGAAAAACAAGCGAAACAAGCCTACAAAAAGTTAATCCGAAACATTCGTCCAGCTGTTGTTAGCTGTGGCATTTCGCCTTTGTTTCAACATAAAAAAAACAACCCATTGGGGTTCTTTGGTCCATTTAAAAAAGGACCAACCATTACTTTAAAAACTTTGGCTAGTCAACAATTGGATTCCTTTAATCATTTTAAAAAATGGAACCCTTCAATGGGATCTATAGAACTATTTTAACTACATGGAAGTTGTATTTATAATATTGCTTATTTTATTGGTGAATACTTTTTTTGTAAAGTTATTGCGCAGTAAATTCAAGGTTAAATCCGAGGGATATCTTTGGCTATTATTTACTGTTCATTTTATTTTAACTACAGCGTATATTCTGTACACGTCAACTTCTAGAAGCGACTCGTTTAATTACTATAATAAAACAATGTATATAGATGATTGGTTTTCGTTTTTTCAAACAGGTACTAAATTCATTGGTTTTTTGGCATGGCCGTTATCGCGTACCATCGGTTTAGGATATTATTCGGTGATGCTTATTTTTTCATACATTGGTTATTTCGCCTCTGTATTTTTTTATTTAGTAGCAGTTGAAAATATTGAATTAAAGCCAACTTGGGGAAATTTAAGCCCTTTAGAATTGGTGTTTTTATTGCCCAATGTACATTTCTGGACTTCATCATTAGGCAAGGGTAGCATTATCACATTTGCCATTGGTTTGTTTGCTTTTGGATTGAGCAGAATTAATCGCCGCTTTGTGCCAACTGCAATTGGGGCGTTTTTAATCTTCATGGTGCGGCCTCATATTTTGCTCGCCATTGTATTGGCATCTATTATTGGGTTGTTTGTAACCAGTGGAGGATTAAAACCGTTTTTTAAATGGTCGATTATCATCGTAGCAGTATTCTTATTTATTAATTTAAGCGGTAGTGTTTTAAAATTTACAGATACGGATACACTCGATATCTCTTCATCATCCACATTAAGCCATCGCACCTCTGAACTTACAAAAGCTTCGTCGGGTATTGACATTGGTAACTATAACTTTTTTTATAAAATATTTACTTTCTGGTTTAGGCCATTGTTTTTTGATGGATTGGGTGCGTTGGGTTTTTTGGCTTCATTTGAAAATTTATTTTGTTTGGTAATGGCTTTTCAAATTATTAAATGGCTGATAAAAAGTTGGTCTGGTTGGAATGGATATTTTAAAATTTCTTTATTTGCATTTTTATTGGGTTCGGTAATTTTGGCACAGATTACGGGGAATTTAGGCATTGCGCTTCGTCAAAAAGCACAATTGATGCCATTCTTTTTTATTTTATACTGCAAAGCGATTTCACTTATGCCGGCTAATAAAAAAAATCAGTAAGTTTAAGCATAAAAAAAATAGGTATGGGTAATAACGGTATTTTTTCAATTTCTTTAGATTTCGAACTCCATTGGGGTTGTTTCGAAACAATGAAAATTATTAATGAAAAAAATCGAAATTATTTTTCTAATACCAGAAAAGTGATTCCAGAAATGTTGTCCTTATTTGAAAAAAATGAGTTACATGTTACTTGGGCAATCGTAGGCATGTTATATCTAAAAAACGGAAATGCTTGGCAAAATCATTTGCCAAATCAAATACCAACGTTTAAAAATCTTGAAGTGTCGGCCTATGAATGGGTTAAAAAAAATGGATTTGCTGGAGAAAACGACAACGAACATTTCGCTCCGGAATTCATTGATTTAATAAAAAAAACCCCATATCAAGAAATTGGCACCCATACTTTTGCGCATTATTTTTGCTTAGAAGAAGGACAAAACAAAGATCAGTTTAGAGAAGATATTAGAATAGCTTGCAAAATTGCCGCTGAAAAAGGCATAGAAATAAAATCCCTCGTTTTTCCTAGAAATCAATTCAACATAGATTATTTATCTATTTGCGAAGAATTTGGCATCACATCTGTTCGCACTAATCCTGCAGTTTGGTATTGGTCTTATGCTGCTGATTCTAGTTTGTTGAAAAAAATATTTAGAACCGGCGATGCGTATTTGAAATTTCAACCCATTAAAATGGTAACCATAAATGATATTGATAAGCATCAAAACCCTTTGCAATTGCCCGCTGCTCGATTATACCGACCATGGAGTGAAAGATTTACATTTCAAAATAAACTCAAACTTAAAAGGATACTAAATGAAATGACAATGGCAGCAAAAAACAACGCGTATTATCATTTATGGTGGCACCCCGAAAATTTTGGCAATCATCCCAATGAATGTATGCATGAGTTACAACAAATAGCCAATCATTTCCATCAGCTTAAAAATAAATATGGAATGGAAAGTTTAACCATGGAAGAAACCACACACCGAATTTTATCTGTATAAAACCCTACTTCCAAAAAAGAAATATCCAATGCCAAAATTAGTTCGTATCACCACAGTGCCCGTTTCGTTGTTGGTTTTGTTAAAAGGACAAATGAAATTTATGAAGGAGAATGGTTTTGATGTAACCATGATCAGTAGTGATGGAGAAGAAGTGTCTAAATTGCTCGAACAGGAAGAATGTGCGCATATACCGGTGATGCTTACACGAAAAATAACGCCTATTCAAGATTTAAAAAGTTTAATACAGTTAACTAAGATTCTAAAAAAAATAAAACCAGATATTGTACACACACATACCCCAAAAGCTGGATTAATTGGCATGTGGGCAGCGAAGATAGCAGGTGTTCCTATTCGATTACATACCATTGCAGGTTTGCCATGGGTTGAGTCTACAGGGATAATGCGAAAAGTTTTAATTTTTGTAGAAAAAATTACTGCATTTGCCGCTAACGCCGTATTTCCCAATTCATTTGTGCAAAAATCATTTATGGAAAGTTTGCATATTGCCAATGGAAAAATGAAAGTTTTAGGAAAAGGATCAAGCAATGGAATCAACACGGATTATTTTTCAATAAACGAAAACATTCAACAATCTGCCATTCAGTTGAAAAGACAAGTAAATTTGGCACCATTAGGTTGGGTGTGGATTTTTGTAGGAAGGATTGTAAAAGATAAAGGAATCGCTGAATTGTTGGACGCTTTTAGAGAACTTCATCAACTTTTCCCTGAAGATCAACTTTGGTTGGTTGGTGCTCCCGAACCAGATTTAGATCCCTTAGAAGAAAAGCATCAGTTGATGTTGAACAATCATCCGCAAATTCGATGTTGGGGTTTTCAGCAAGATATTAGGCCTTATTTAGCAGCTTCAAAAGTTTTGGCATTTCCAAGCTATAGAGAAGGTTTTCCCAATGTGCCATTGCAAGCCGGATCGATGGGTTGTATGCTTTTACTTAGTAACATTAATGGGTGTAATGAAATTGTTGAAAATGAAGTTGATGGAAAACTTGTTCCAATAAAAGACACCAATCTTTTATTAAATGCCATGATTGAAATCAGGAATAATCCGGATGAAACAAATACTTTTGCTAACAAAATAAAGAAGAAAATCATTGATAATTATGAACAAAAAACACTTTGGCATATTTTACTCAAAGAATACGAAACACGTTTGAAAAATGTATAATCCAATTCAAAAACCTAACAGCATTTATTCCCAAATTTTCAAAAGAGGAATGGATTTTATCATTGCCTTAATTGCGTTGATTGTATTAATGCCAATTATATTGTTGTTGATTTTTTTACTTTTGATTACTGGACATAGAAAATTCTTTTTTGTACAGCAGCGTGTTGGCTATAGAGAGAAACTGTTTTATTTAGTAAAATTCAGAAGCATGACCGAAGCCAAAGATTTAAATGGAATGCTATTGTCTGATGAAATAAGATTAACCAATTTTGGTAAATGGATGCGCAAAACCTCTTTAGATGAATTGCCTCAATTGTTTAATGTGTTAAAAGGAGACATGAGCATCATTGGCCCGAGACCTCTTTTGATTCAATACCTAGATTTGTATTCAGACGAACAAAGGAAACGACATTGGGTTAGACCAGGCATTACCGGTTGGGCTCAAGTTAATGGTAGAAATGCCATCAGTTGGAACAAAAAATTCGAACTCGACGTTTGGTATTATAATAACATGAACTTGCTTTTAGATATTAAAATCATTTTCATGACCATAAAAAAAATATTTATTTCAGAAGGGATTAATCAAAATGGGCAAGCAACAGTTGAAGCATTCAGTGGAAAAAATTAAATTATTATTATTATTTCTAGCGGGTTAAATATGTCTTCAATTTGATAATGAATTATTTTGGCTGAAAAATAGAACTTGTTTAATAAATCTGTATTAACTTACAATTAATTCTTTTGTTTAATCTGTTTCTTGAAATTTTATATTTATCTTCGTCCAGATTTTGAATTGTTAAAAATTGGGTAAAAAAATTAAGCGTGTCAAGAATCTGGTTGTCATCACCTCATATGGGTGAAAATGAAAAAAAGTATGTAGAAGATGCATTTTCTACCAATTGGATTGCCCCTTTGGGGCCAAATGTAGATTTCTTTGAAAAGCAATTATCTGAATATGTAGGGGTAAATGCTGCGGTTTCTTTAAATTCTGGCACTGCAGCTTTGCATCTGGCACTTTCATTGCTGGGCGTTAATCAAGGGGATGTGGTGCTTTGTCAAAGTTTTACATTTGCAGCTTCAGCATTTCCAATAATATATTGTGGAGCAGAACCAGTTTTTATTGATAGTGAAGCTGATACTTGGAACATAGATCCGCAATTATTAGAGCAAGCAATAGACGATCAATTGCAAAAAGGAAAGAAAATTACAGCAATTATAGTGGTTCATTTATATGGAATGCCAGCAAAAATGAATGAGTTATTAGCCATTTCTGAAAAATATGGAATTCCAATAATTGAAGATGCAGCT
Source organism: Chitinophagaceae bacterium (assembly GCA_009885535.1). Classification (GTDB taxonomy): domain Bacteria; phylum Bacteroidota; class Bacteroidia; order Chitinophagales; family Chitinophagaceae; genus Ferruginibacter. The sequence goes on from VFKL01000100.1 coordinate 18,842, forward strand.
GAAGCGTTGGGAAGTTCATACAATGAAAAAGCCTGTGGCAGTTTTGGAAAAGCTGGAATTTTGAGTTTTAATGGTAATAAAATCATTACAACAAGTGGTGGTGGCGCGTTATTAAGTAATGACGAAACATTGGTTGCTAAAACAAGACATGTTTCGGCTCAAGCAAAAGACCCTGCTCCTTATTATTTACATACGCATATTGGTTACAACTATAGATTAAGCAATATTTCAGCAGGAATAGGAAGAGGTCAAATGGAAGTATTGCCTGAAAGAATTGAAAAAAGACGAAAGATATTTGAACAGTATAAAGTTGGATTAGCAGGTATTGAAGGTTTGTCATTTTTAGAAGAACCTAGTGGTTTTTTTTCAAATAGATGGTTAACGACTATCGTTTTTGATGAAAAATATTTTAAACTAGGAACAATAGAAATATTACGTCAGTACCTCGAAACGCTAAATATTGAATCAAGGCCTTTATGGAAACCATTGCATCAACAACCGGTTTTCGCACATTGCCAGACATATAACAACGGCGTTTCGGATAGATTGTTTTCAACTGGAATGTGTTTGCCAAGTGGCTCAAATTTATCAGAATCCGTCATAGAAAATGTAATTACAGAAATAAAAAAACATTTAGGTATATAAAGCGTTCATGCGAGAATCAAGAAAAAATATTATTAGGCCTTCACAAATGGTGCTTATTGGCGATCAGCTATTGGTTATGCTCGGTTTGCTGTCTGCAATTCTAGCTAATTACCGTATCTTATCCATCAATGAATTCCCAATACACACTATAGTTTACAGATTGGTTATTCATTTGGCATTTGGTGTTTTTGCTTGGGTGAGTTTTGGAATTTATAAAAAAGTGATTCGTTTTTTCAGCAGCAAAGATTATCTAACACTAACTTTTATTGTTTTTTTAATCCATGTTTTTAGCATTGCAATTGGCATATTTTTTTCCGATAAAAACCAATTAAAACCGGAGATTTTTGTTATCAGTTTTTTCATTACAACTTGTTATATTATTGGAACACGTTTAATGATAAGTTATCTTTATTTTCATTATCGCAGAACAAAATCAGTAAATCAACCTAAAAGATTGTTGATATATGGCGCTGGTGAAATGGGCGTGTTTCTTAAGAAATCAATTAATAGTCAATATCAAGATGAATTTTTTGTTGTTGGTTTTTTAGACGACGATAAGAAAAAGATTGGTCGTTTTATTGGCGGCTTAGGGGTTTTTGACGCTTCAAATCAATTGGGTTCCATAATAGATAAGCACAATGTTACAGATGTTGTAATTGCTAACAAATCTATTTCACCGGCAAGAAAAGCTAAATTTCTTGAAGATATTTTACCGTACAATTTGAAGATAAAAGAATTGTCTTCTGTTCAATCGTTGTTTGACAACAGTTTTAAATTTGAAAGGTTGGCGTCGATAGAAATTGGAGATTTGATGAACAGAAAGCAAATAGAATTGTATGATGAGCATGTTGCGGATAGTTTGAAAAGTAAAACTATTTTGGTTACAGGTGCAGCGGGCTCAATAGGTAGCGAAATTGTTCGTAAACTTTCGGAGCATGATGCCACATTAATCATTTGTGTAGATTTTTCTGAAAGTGCGTTGTATGATTTAGAACAAGAGTTGAAGCGCAAACATCCATTGGTTCAATACCGTTTTATCCTGACAGATATTCGTAATGAAGAATTAATGGAGCGTATTTTTGATCAGTATAGACCTAATTTTGTATATCATGCAGCAGCGTACAAGCACGTTCCTTTAATGGAAGAATTTCCATGGGAAGCCGTACAAACCAATGTTTTTGGCACATTAAGTATTGTTAAACAATCCATTTACTATAAAGCCGAAAAATTTGTTTTCATTTCTTCAGACAAAGCCGTAAACCCAACAAGTGTGATGGGTGCAACAAAACGACTTGCTGAAATTATTGTACAAGCAGCAGCTGGAAATAAAAATAATACATCTTTCGTTATTACTAGATTTGGTAATGTTTTGGGTTCAAATGGTTCTGTGGTTCCGTTGTTTAAAAAACAAATTAAAGCTGGTGGCCCCGTTACAGTTACGCATCCCGAAATGATTAGATATTTCATGACCATTGCCGAAGCTTGTCAATTGGTTTTGGAAGCGTCTGTAATGGCTGAGGGCGGCGAGGTATTTGTATTTGATATGGGAGAACCCGTGAAAATTGTAGACTTAGCTAAAAACATGATTCGATTGGCTGGATTTATTCCTGATCAAGACATTAAAATACATTTTATTGGACAGAGACCAGGAGAAAAATTATACGAGGAGGTGTTTGCAAAAGATGAAAAAATGAAAGAAACGCATCATGAAAAAATAATGATAAGCGCAGAAAATAAAGTAACTCAATCTGATGCAGATTTTATAATCGACAAATTAAAATCATTAGAAGGATTTTACGAACCGGAGTTATTTAGAGATTTGATTAGAGAGCTTTTACCTGAATTTCAATCGGTAAAAGGCAATACTCAAAATGAAAATTTCATCACAGGCAATAATATAAATCAATATAAATTTCAAAATTAACCAAAGAAAAAAAAACAAAAGTTATGAAAAGTCAGAAAATTCTGATCGTGGTTCTTTTCCTGAGCTCATTCAATGCAATTGGACAAAATGCGCGATTCTCACAAATTTGGTCGGCACCTATTCAGTTTAACCCTGCGCTTACAGGTCGTTTCGATGGACGTGTGCGTTCCTCGAGTTTATTAAGTTGGCAAAATGCCATTGCACAAGATTCTTTTGTTTCTAAAAAAACTGTTTACATGAACCATCAAAATGTAAGCGTGGATGTAAAACTTGGTAAATATAGAAGCAGTGGTGATGAGAGTCCTCAAAATGAAGTGATTGATGAAACAGACCAAGAAGAAGGAAAAGATAAATCTGGCAATAAGAAAAAAATGACGGGGTATTGGGGCGTTGGGTTTAACTATTATGCTTATGGGCATGAAACTTCTCCAATAAAAGCTACTTTCTACTCATTGTCTGTTGCGCGTCATTTTTACACAAAATCAAACAGATTATTTGGTTTCGGTTTACAGGTTACAAACGCAAATGGTGTACTTGATGAAAGTAAAAGTGAAGATAAAGCATTTAACAAAGAAATTACTGGAGGTGCTTTTCGTTATCCTTATGTAAATGGAAATAATCCGTTAGTTGATAGATCAGGCAAACAAAGCTATACAGACGTAAACGTTGGTGCGTATTACGGAAGAGTTACAGAATCGGTAATGTTTGAATTGGGTGCTGCAATGCATCATTTATTTTATCCAAAATATGATGCGAGTGACGTAGAAGATAAGGATGATCCATCATTAAGACATAGAGTTACCGCTCATTCAATTTTACGCCTTCGTTTTAACAACAAATGGGGAATGGTTCAAAAGAATATGTTTTGGAAAGAAGGATTATATCTACGTAGCAGAAACACCGACGATAATCTTGAAATTACCGCATTTTGGACGGGTTTAGAATTGTACAGAGTAGATCCTACTGGTGGCATCAATCCTAACTTTGGGTTATATACACGTAATTTCCAAACGGTTATGCCTTATTTGAATTTAACTTGTGGCAGGTATATCAATTTAAGATACTCGTATGAGCATCCTATTAATTCTATCAAGTTTCCAGCATATAGTGCAAAAAGAAATGAAGTTTCTTTAATCATCACCGCTGGTCGTCAAACCAAACCAGGTACAAAATTCTATAAAAAATTAAATTTCTGGTAGTAGATATCGTTTGAAAAAATTGACAAAATCTTTACTTTATTCAAATAATATAAAATGAAAAAATTACTTTTCTTTTTTTCCATGGTAGTTGCAGGAACTCATGGAATGTCTCAAGCAAATGTAGAAATTCTCGGAGATAATATTAATTCATTATCTGCAGAATTAAGACCAACCATTTCTTTTGATGGAAAAAAATTGTACTACATTGTTGAAGGTGTAACAATCGATGAATCAAAATCAAAAAAGTTTGGACAAAGCGTTTGGTATTCGGAATTAGATGCAAAAAACAAGTGGGGTAAAGCAGTAAAATGCAGTACTCCAATTAACGGGCAAATAGATAACGCAGTGTTCTGGGTTTCACCTGATGGCAATAATGTTTTAATTAGAGGCGCATATCAAAATGGAAAATTATCTGGGAGAGGATTTTCATTATGTACAAAAACAGCTGGTGTTTGGGGCGAACCTAGTAAAATAAATATAGCTGGATATGCAGCAATGTCTATTGATATTTATTCAGGCGCATCTATGAGCAATGATGGAAAAGTATTGATTCTTTATTTTTCAGAAGAAAAGAACAATGATAACAATGATATTTATATCAGTAAAAACATCGATCAAAACAATTGGTCAGTACCTGTAAAAGTAACAAGTTTGAGTAATGATGATGATGATGAAATATCTCCATTTGTTGCAGCTGATAATGTTACTTTATACTTTTCTAGCAATAGAATAGGCGGATTGGGCGGACATGATATTTGGATGACGAAAAGATTGGATAATTCTTGGTTAAAATGGAGCAATCCAATAAACATGGGTGATTCTGTAAACTCAGAAAAATGGGAAGCTTACTTTTCTACAGATGCTGCAGGAGAGTATGGTTATTTATCTACCAATAAAAATGCAATTGGTGAAACGGATATTGCCAAAGTGAAACTTAACAAATGGCAACAAGCGAAATCATTTGTTCAGTTAAAAGGTAAAATGGTAAATGCCAAATCGAATAAAGAAATAGATGCGAATATAACTTATGATGTTATATCAGAAGATGGGGTAAAAACAGTGACCGTACCCGTTACAAATGGCAACTATAGTATTTCTTTGCCTTATGGAAAAAAGTATGTTATCAAATCAAATGCAGATAATTATTTTGAAGTTAAAGACACATTAGATTTGATGATTGCAGATTTAAATAAAGAAGTAAGCCGTGATTATTATTTGGTGCCAGAAATTGTAATTAATGATTATAATGACACTTTAAAATTAGATCAAGACGGTAATATTGTAGAAAGAAAAAGAATCAATCTTGATGATAACTTAACTGATCTAAAACCAGGAGAAATATTGGTAACCAACAACATCTTATTTGATTTTGCAAAATCATTACTTCGCAATGAAGCATTTACGGAGTTAGATAAAATCGTTAGAATGATGCGTGCAAATCCAAGCATGAAAATAGAGTTGTCTGCGCACACAGATGAGATTGGTAACGCAAAAAGAAATCAAGATTTATCAGAGGATAGGGCGTTTGCAGCAAAGCAATATTTATTGTCAAAAAATGTTGAAGATAATAGAATCATTTCTAAAGGATTTGGCAAAACAATGCCAATAGCTTCGAATAAAACAGAAGCTGGTCGCCAAAAAAATCGTAGAGTAGAGTTTAAAATTCTAGAGAAATAATAATTAACAATAGATAAATAAAATAAAAAAAGGCATTCAAGAAATTGGATGCCTTTTTTTATATTATTTAAAAAGGTTTAAATCGCTTTGCTGGTTTAACCCAGATTTTTCAGTTGAAATCTATTACAAGAAAAAAATGCTGCAAATACAAGCGTTTGCTTGACTTTTTGATCTTATCATATTTCAATATGCTCTCGACCAAA
>VFKL01000097.1 GCA_009885535.1 Chitinophagaceae bacterium
AATGGGTTTTCGTTTTCAGATCAGCTTACTATTTTTACGGCGCTGGCTCGCGTAAATTATCATTTTGTAAAGCATAAAAAACTAGATCCTTATGTTGGTGGTGGCTGTGGATATATTTATTCAAAATATCAAAACAATTTAAATACTTCAAGCACAAATGTTCCTGGCGAATTTGGTTATTCAGCTCAATGTGGATTAAATTATTTTATTTTAAATAATGTAGGTTTATTTGGTGAGATTGGTTATTTGGGAGGATCGTTTGTCCAATTGGGATTTGTACTAAATCTCACCCCAAAATCGTCAGCTAATTAGTTATTATTTTTTATACAGATTAGACATCTGTAATGGTCTAATGAAATTGTCCCAAACAGCTGTTATATCAGTATTATACCAGAAAAAATAGAACTAGTAACTAATTATAATTGGTATTATTCAAGAAGCCGCACAAATCCTGCATCTTGGCTCATAAGCATCTTTCTCCCCTAATAAAATTTGATTTTCATTTTTTACAATTCGATAACTCACATTGGCGATATGCCCACATTTTACACAAATGGCGTGCAACTTGGTAATGTAATCTGCAATGGCAAATAAATTCGGCATTTGTCCAAATGGTTTACCCAAATAATCCATATCCAACCCAGCAACTATGACCCGAATGCCACGAGAAGCGAGCGTTTCACAAACTTCAGTGATATGCTCGTCAAAAAATTGAGCTTCATCAATGCCCACTACATCTACATTTTTTGCTAGTTCCAAAATATCAAGCGAACTTTTTACCGGAATAGAATCGATAGAATTGGTATCGTGACTTACTATTTTTTTTTCATTATAACGGGTATCAATTTCTGGTTTAAAAATGGCTAGTTTCAAATTGGCAATACGAACCCTTTTTAACCTGCGGATCAATTCTTCCGTTTTTCCGCTAAACATACTTCCGCCGATAACTTCAATCCATCCTCTTTTTTCTCCTTTAAAATTTGGTTCAATAAACATTAAGTAAATTATTTAAATTGTTGTTTGTAACTTTAATCATCTGCTGTGCAAAGATTGGGTTTTCATTACTTCGTACAAAAGATATTTAAAAGAAATTCTTAACTAACCAAATTATCTTATATGGATCGAGTGGAAACACTCTGTGATAAACTACAGAATCAAATAAAACAGAAAGCAATTGTTGAAGAAATGTTGCTAACTGTTCAAATGATTCAATCTGAATTGATGCATATTCAAGCATCTAATCAACAAATTATGCAAGTGCCAGGTGTAGCGATACATTTGCCAAGTATGCATGAAGAAATGAATTTGACTTCCGAAGAAAAAGAAATGTTGTCGTTGGATATTGATGAAGCAGAAATTATAGCAGAGTTGGAACAGATTAAAAAAAATGCAGAAACAAAAAACAGTATCAGTGCAAATAATCGTCCACGTTTTAGGTTTGATCCCGTTGAAGATACCCCAACCTTGATGCATCAAAATCCAGTTATTGTATCTGTAGAACCCGTTTCTGTACACGAACCCATTTTTGTAAACGAATCGGTATCAATAAACGAACCTTTAATTGTAAACGAATCCTTTCCAGTAAAAGAAGTGCATGAAATTATTTTAACAGAAGAGTCGGATTCGTTGAATGAAAAATTAAAAGAAAATAAAGAAGAGCTAAGCGAATCATTACAAAATTCGCCAATAAAGGATTTAAAGAAAGCAATTGGCATCAACGACCGCTTTTTATTTATCAATGAGCTTTTTCAGGGTGATGAAACCAGTTTTGAAAGAAGCATTAAAACAATTAACGGATTTTCGATTTACGCCGAAGCAGAATTTTGGATAAGAAGAGAATTGAAAACCAAATTTGGTTGGGATCTTCAATCTGAATCGGTTAAGCAATTTGATGCGTTGGTTAAAAGACGGTTCCCTTCTACATAATCAATAATCATCTTTGTAGCGCCGCTTTTTTCAATAACAAATTGTTTGGCTAAATCTTCCGCATTATTTAAAAATGTAGAATCGTTTAATAAAGTATCCAGTATTTTCCTCAATTCATTTTCATTTTGAATTGAAAAAGCACCACCATTTTTTATTAATTCAACAGCTTCGCTGAATTTCTGGTAATGCGGTCCAAAAATTATTGCCTTCCCATATACAGCAGCTTCCAAAATATTATGAATTCCTGATTTATTAAAACCGCCACCAATGTAGCATATTGTAGCATATTGATATAATTGAGCAAGCATGCCTACATTGTCTATGATCAATACCTGAATATTTTTGGGCTTATCATTTAAACCAACCCATTCAGAAAATAAAATCGAATTTGAAAATAATTGCTTGATGCTTTTTAAATGAGCAGCATCTATTTCGTGTGGGGCAACTATAAGTTTTTTTGTTGGGTGCTGCATCATGTATTTCGCCAACAACTTTTCATCTTGAAGCCAAGTGCTACCAGCAATCAAAACTTGCTGTTGTTCAATGAATTTTTCTATTTCATGAATTCCTGATTTTTTTGCAGCAATTTCTAATACTCTATCGAAACGAGTGTCGCCAGAAACAGTAATATTTTGAATGATTCCAATACCTTTTAATAATTTCTCAGAAGCTTCATCTTGAACGAAAATATGATCAAAACAATCAAGTATTTTTTTCCAGAATTTGTTGTTCGATTTAAAAAATGGTTGCGATTGTCTAAAAATGGCAGAAACCAATAAAACAGGAATCGATTGTTTTTTTAGTTCATTTAAATAATGAAACCAATACTCATATTTAACCCAAACAACCAAAGCAGGATTTACTTCTTGAATGAACTTGGCTGCATTTTTTTTTGTGTCTATGGGAAGATAAAATACATAATCTGCTCCTGGATAATTTTTCCTAATTTCAAAACCGCTGGGAGAGAAGAAACTTAATACAATGGGATAATCAGGATAAGTTTGCTTTAGTTTTTCTAAAATGGGGCGTCCTTGTTCAAATTCACCCAGACTGGCGCAGTGCATCCAGATTTTTTTTTGATTCTTGTTTAAAATTGGAAATATGCGTCTTCCTTTAACCCATTTTTTTGCTTTTGCATTAAAAAGGGAAGCGGTATTCAAACTAAAAAAATAGAAGTTTATAAAAATATCGTAAAAAAATGAAGTCAAATTGAAGATTTTCAACAAAAATACAGCCATAATCTTGTATTATCAATTCGTTATGTTGTGATTGAAATTGAAACTCAAAATCATATCTTTGCGCGTCTAAAAATAAGTCGATTTATGAGGCCAATTCAAATGGTGGATACAAAGAATCAATACCTTAAAATTAAGGACAGGGTTGATGCAGCTGTTTTATCCGTAATGGAAAGTTCGCAATTCATTGGCGGTAAAGTAGTAAATGATTTCACAAGTCATTTGGCAGCTTATCATGTAAGCAAGCATGTGATTCCGTGTGCAAACGGAACTGATGCGCTTCAAATTGCTATGATGGCTTTGGGATTAAAGGCCGGAGATGAGGTGATTACGCCTTCTTTTACTTACATCGCAACGGTAGAAGTGGCGGCGCTTTTAGGCATAAAACCTGTATTTGTTGAAGTAGATAAGCAAACATTTTGCATCGATTCTAATGCAATTGAAAAAGCCATTACACCAAAAACTAAAGCAATAGTTCCTGTTCATTTGTATGGACATTCGGCTGATATGGAGCCCATTCTTCAAATCGCTAAAAAGCATAATTTATTTGTAATTGAAGATAATGCTCAAGGTATTGGAAATGATTATACATTTTCAGATGGTACGGTAAAGAAAACTGGAACAATGGGGCATATTGGATGTACTTCGTTTTATCCGTCTAAAAATTTGGGTGCTTTTGGCGATGGCGGTGCCATGTTTACCGAAGATGATACTTTGGCTGATATGCTAAAAATGATTGCATCACACGGACAAAGTAGAAGATATTATCATGATGTTATCGGCTGTAATTCGAGATTAGACGCGATGCAAGCGGCTATTTTAGATATTAAATTAGAGCACCTAAACGAGTATACTGATGCAAGAAGAAAGGCGGCAGATTTCTATGATGAACAATTTATAAATCATCCAAATATTGAAATTCCTTTTCGTGCTTCAAATAATAATCACGTTTTTCATCAGTACACCTTAATCTTGCATGATACCAATCGAGATGCTTTACATCAACACCTTGCAGATAAAGGAATTCCTTCTATGATTTATTATCCTGTGCCAGCGCATCGTCAAAAAATGTTTGATGCTTTTGGTGGAAATGAATTTCATTTGCCAGTTACAGATTGGCTTACAGAACGTGTGATTTCTTTACCCATGCATACCGAATTAGAACCAGAACAACAACAATTAATTGTAGACGAAATAAAAATATTTTTAAAAAAATAAATTATGAAACTAGCCGTAATTGGAACAGGTTATGTAGGATTAGTAACAGGAACCTGTTTTGCAGAAACTGGAAACGATGTAATATGTGTGGATATTGACATCAACAAAGTAAATAAATTATCCAACGGACAAATCACCATATTTGAACCAGGATTAGAGAAGATTTTTTTACGCAATCAAAAAGAAGGTAGATTGCATTTTACCACTTCAATTGAAGAGGCGATTGAAAATGCACAAGTTATCTTTTTAGCATTGCCAACTCCTCCCGGAGAAGATGGAAGTGCTGATTTGTCGTATATATTGAATGTTGCCACAGTTTTGGGTAAGTTGTTGAAACCAGATGGATATAAAGTAATTATTGATAAAAGCACCGTTCCAGTTGGAACTTCTGAAAAAGTAAAATCGGCTATTTTGTTATCAGCAGGCTCAGACATTTCTCATGCTTTTGATGTGGTAAGCAATCCTGAATTTTTACGTGAAGGCGTTGCGGTGGAAGATTTCATGAAGCCAGATCGCGTAGTTATAGGTACAACTTCTGATAAAGCGATTAAAATCATGAATGACCTATATGCACCATTTGTGCGTCAGGGAAATCCCATTATTTTCATGGATGAGCATTCGGCAGAATTAACGAAATATGCTGCCAATGCATTTCTTGCGGTTAAAATTACTTTCATGAACGAAATTGCACAGCTTTGCGAAAGGTTGGGCGCAGATGTAGATATGGTGAGAAGGGGAATTGGGAGCGATGAAAGAATTGGCAAACGCTTTTTATTTCCAGGCATTGGTTATGGTGGAAGTTGTTTTCCAAAAGATGTGAAAGCATTGGCAAAATCATCGCAAGATGTAAACTACGATTTTAAGATTTTGAAATCGGTGATGGAAGTAAATGAATTACAAAAACTGCATTTGATACCAAAGATTAAATCATATTTCAACAATAATTTGAGTGGCAAACATTTTGCCATTTGGGGACTTTCGTTCAAGCCAAATACGGATGATATCAGAGAAGCGCCAGCATTTTATATGATTGATGCGTTACTTGAAATGGGAGCAACCGTATCTGCTTTTGACCCTGAAGCAATGGAAAATTCGAAACAAGTGCTTGGCGATAAAATAACGTTTGCTGAAGGACAATACGAAGCATTAGAAAATGCAGATGCGTTAATTATTGCTACAGAATGGAACGAATTTAGAACACCAGATTTCGAAAGAATTGGAAAGACGTTGAAACAAAAAGCGATTTTTGATGGCAGAAACTTATTTGATTTACAAGCCATTCAAGCGTTGGGTTTCCATTACGAAAGCGTTGGTAGAAGTGCGATTCATGCATAAAATAAAATTTATTTAAATCAAAAATTGTGAGCAAAAAAAGAATATTAATAACAGGTGCTGCAGGATTTTTAGGATCTCATTTATGTGATCGATTTATTCGTGAAGGATACCATGTTATTGGGATGGATAATTTAATTACGGGAAACATAAAAAACATTGAACATCTTTTCAAATTGCCAGAATTTGAATTTTATCATCATGATGTTTCTAAGTTCATCCATGTACCCGGAACTCTAGATTATATTTTGCATTTCGCATCTCCAGCAAGTCCGATTGATTATTTAAAAATTCCCATTCAAACTTTAAAAGTGGGCTCATTAGGCACGCATAATTGTTTGGGATTGGCTTTGGCAAAAGGTGCTAGAATTTTAGTAGCCAGTACAAGCGAAGTGTATGGTGATCCGTTAGTACATCCACAAACAGAAGAATATTGGGGAAA
>VFKL01000173.1 GCA_009885535.1 Chitinophagaceae bacterium
AGTTTGCAAATCACCGGTATTGTCATTTAGCGCCGGCTTCATCATGATTTCTTTCACCGAGTCCAATTCAAAAAGGATTTGTTTAAACCATAGTTCGTATGCCTGATGAATGATAATAAAAAGCATTTCATCATGTGCTGGATTTTTTCCTTCTTTAAAACTTTCTGGATGTTGAGCACGGATAATTTTATCTAACTGAAGATATTCGCCATAATACACCGGTTGTTGTTCCATTGATTTTTTTTACAAACTTAGGTAATTTGAATTTGTTGATAAAAAGCTTGAATAAGTTTTATCTGAGTAGAATGGTTGTTCCTCTTCTTTGTTTGAAAATATTATTTTCGTCATAATACTGCAGCACCCAAACATAAGTTCCAATATCCATTCTTGTTGCATTGAACATTCCGTTCCATTTTTTTGTCCAATCTTCGGTATAATATATTCTTTGCCCAAAACGATTGTAAACACTAAATTTCAACGACTTTGCCTTGTATGCATTCAATGGGTACAAATAATCGTTAAGCCCATCACCATTGGGTGTAAATGCTGAAGGGACATCGATATAACAATTCCACACAACGGTTGCTTTCAATGTTGCTGTATCTATACAATTGATGTTATTTTTAACGGCTAGTTTTATAAGTACATTGTAATTTGAAGTTATACTCGGCAAATAAGTTTGAGTTGGAGGTACTTGCCCGGTAAAAGTATTGCCATTTCCGAAATCCCAATCCCAGTTGATAATCTGGCCAATGCTGGTGTCTGTAAATTGTAATACATCACTAGGGCAAACAAATTTCTCTCCGATAAAACCAGCCTTTAAAAAATTGGTTAAGTTGACACTTGCATTGCTTGTATCAAAACAAACCCCGTTTCCAACAATGAGCTTCACTTGCTTGACGCCAAAAACAGTATAATAAACAATTGGATTCTGCAAATTAGAACCAGGCTGATTGTCGAAACTCCAACTCCAGTAGTTTACACCATTTGCGCCATTGTGATTGAATTTTATGGTATCTGTTTTACATCCTAAAAGTATGGTGGAATTAAAATTTGCATTCACCGTATCTTTTATTTCAAATGGAAGGAATTGCCCGGCAGGGGTTTCTTGCGAACATTCATCAATCAACGTATTTCCATCTCTTCCTCTGTTGAGTGTTATTCTAAAATTGCCTGCACGTTGAAGTGGAGCCGAAAGTTGTATAATTATTTTTGAGGTTCTTCCATTGAAGCAAATGCCAGTAGCAGAATTAATTCCAACAGGATAAGCACCTGTAATACTGAAGTCGCTTCCATCCGGAGAGATAGAATTACATTTAATAGACTTTCTAAAAACCAATTCCAGCTGATTAGGAGCGCATTTTGGTTTGGTTAAACTATCCATTGGAGTTGGCAAGATGGCAAGTACCGTAAGTGGAATTTGTTCGCCTACAGGAATGTTGTCGCCACAATTATCAACGATTGTATTGGCATCTGTGCCATTGTTAATGGTAATGGTATAATCGCCAGGAACAAGCGCATTTGACAATGAAATCAAAACAGAATCAGTATCAAAGCTTTGCGTACATCCAATGGCGGTAGCACTAATTACATTGGCAATAGGAGGCGTGATGCTAAATTCGGAGCCGCTAGCTGTAATTGATTTACACTTCATTTTTTTATTTAGCTTGATGCTGATAACGGTTCCATCACAAGCTGCTTTAGCCGAAACCATGTGTGGGTCTGTTGGGTCGGTAATACTTCCTGAGCCTCCACCAAAAGATAAGGAATAGCCAATTTGCGTATCTGTAAAATGAGAGATTAAAAGTAAATACTCATGCCCTTGAATGATGAAGGGCATTGAGCTAAATAAAGGAACGCCCGGACCTTCGCAACGGATTAAAGAATTACCTGCAGCTGACGCGCCTGTAATGCCAACTTCGCCACTCCAATTACAAGCCACAAACATGGAAATATCTGAATATACATTAGCAATATTTCTGTTGGTAACATCAAACAATTGCCAATCGTAATCATCACCAAGGTTATCAGGCCTTATCACAAACCCAAGCGTGCCTGAAGTGAAGCAAGTAAATTTATACCAATATGGATTTTTATCTGTGAATAAAGCATTTGGTCCAGTACAACGAGAAACAATGGTGGTGTTGCCGCAAATATTTACAGAGCCTTGGCGAAAAGTATCGCTTTCGCAAACCGGAAAAGCAGTTTCTGGATTTTGTCCTAATGCAGTACAAGGCTGAGCTTGGAGCGTTTGAATAAAAACATTCGCAAGGACAAGTAAACAAATAAATAATTGCTTCATATTAATTGTACAAGATAAGTCAAATCGTGAATTGAAATCAAATGTTTGTTGTTAGCAAATAAAACATTAATTGATTTTATTTTTAATTTCTTGCAATTTTAAAAGGGCTTCAACAGGGGTTAGCCTATTAATATCAACAGCATTCAATAAAGTTCTTATTTCCTCAAAAGTCATTGAATGTGCATCAAAAATACTCAATTGCATTTTTGTGTTGTTGATTTGTTTAATGCTGTTTTGAAAATTGTTTTCTTTTCCGTCTCTGCTTTCTTCAAGTTGTTTTAAAATTTCATTGGCACGGTTAATTAACTCTGGCGGCATTCCGGCCATACGGGCAACATGAATACCAAAACTATGCGTACTTCCACCAGCGGCTAATTTTCTAAGAAAAATAACTTTATTGCCTACTTCTTTGTTGGTGATGTGATAATTTTTTATTCGATTGAATTTGTTTTCCAATTCATTGAGCTCGTGATAATGCGTAGCGAAAAGTGTTTTAGGCATTTGCACACATTGATGCAGGAATTCTGCAATGCTCCATGCAATAGAAATACCATCGTATGTAGAAGTGCCTCTACCAATTTCATCCAATAAAATCAAGCTTCTTGGAGTTAAGTTGTTGATGATGCTAGCTGTTTCATTCATCTCAACCATGAACGTACTTTCGCCTCCACTCAAATTGTCAGATGCACCAACACGGGTAAATATTTTATCTGTAATGGGAATTTCTGCTGCTGTTGCCGATACAAAACTACCCATGTGTGCCATCAATGTAATGAGTGCCGTTTGACGAAGGATGGCACTTTTTCCACTCATGTTTGGTCCGGTTAAAATAATGATTTGTTGCTCGCTGTTATCGAGTAAAATATCATTGGTGATATAAGATTCTCCAATGGGTAAATTTCTTTCAATAACAGGATGGCGGCTATCTTTTAAAAACAGTTTAGAGCCATCGTGCATTTCGGGTTTCTTGTACCCAAATTGATTGGCGTTGTTGGCAAAATTTATCAAGCAATCCATCACAGCCATAATGTGGCCATTCACTTGCATGGGTGCGATGTAATCTTGTAATTCATTTAATAATCCAGAAAAAATTTCTTGTTCAATTTGAATGATTTTATCTTCTGCGCCCATGATTTTCTCCTCATACACTTTCAGCTCTGGAGTAATGTATCGTTCAGCATTGGCAAGGGTTTGCTTTCTAATCCAAGTTTCGGGCACTTTGGCTTTATGGAGATTGGTAACTTCTAAATAGTATCCAAAAACATTATTAAAACTAATTTTAAGCGAAGAGATGCCGGTGATTTGCGCTTCTTTTTGTTGTAGTTCGATAAGATAATTTTTACCTCCACTTGATATTGCCCTAAGTTCATCTAATTCAGTATGAATACCAGTAGCAATTAACCCGCCTTTGGTAGAAACGGCTGGAGGATTTTCAGCAATTTCTCTGGTAATTTTTTCTAAAATATATGGACAAGGATTTAGCGCATCGCCCGACCGTTTAAAGAAATCATTATCAATATCAGCGCAAATGGATTTGATTTGTTGTGCTTGCAAAAGTCCTTTAGCCACTTGCAACACTTCGCGCGGATTGATTTTCTTTAAAGGAATTTTCGCGGCTAATCTTTCAACGTCTCCTGCTTGCTTGATGTGTTGTATGATTTGATTTCTTGAGTCAGTGTGTTTGATAAGAAATTCAACTGCATTTAATCTTTCATTAATACCGATAATATTGTTCAGCGGCATCAGCATCCATCTTTTCAACAAACGAGCGCCCATAGGGGACGTAGTATTGTTGATGGTTTTAAACAGCGTATGTGCTTGATCGTTATTTGAAATGAGTTCAAGGTTTCTGATGGTAAAACGATCCATCCATAAATGATCGTCGCGGTTGATTCTTTGCAACGAAGTGATGTGTTGCAAATTGGGATGTTCGGTATCTTTTAAATAATGTAGAATAGCACCTGACGCCATAATGCCCAAGGGAAGTTCCTCTACCCCAAAACCTTTCAAACTATGTGTTCCAAAATGTTTCAACAATATTTCAGCCGCATAAGCTTCGGTAAAAATCCACTCATCTAGTGTATAAGTAAAAAATTGACTGCCGTATGTTTCCTTAAAATGTTTTTGTTTATTACGCTGAAATATTACTTCAGCGGGTTGTAAACTTTGCAAAAGTTTGTCTATGTACTCTTTATCTCCTTCTGCAATAAAAAACTCACCTGTAGATATGTCTAAAAATGCGATACCTGTTTTATTTTCTTCAAAATGTAAGGCGGCTAAAAAGTTATTGCTGCTGTGTTCTAGTAATTTATCATTTACAGCAACGCCGGGTGTAACCAATTCGGTAACGCCTCTTTTTACAATGCCTTTTACAGTTTTGGGGTCTTCGAGCTGATCGCAAATAGCCACACGGTAGCCGGCTTTAACCAATTTATGTAAGTAAGTGTCTAGCGCATGATAGGGGAATCCCGCTAATTCTAAAGAAGATGCATTTCCACTGTTCCTTTTGGTTAATGTTATGCCTAAAACTGCGGAAGCATTCACTGCATCTTGTCCAAATGTTTCATAAAAATCGCCTACCCTAAACAACAAAATAGCATCAGGATATTTCGCCTTGATGGCATTATGTTGTTGCATTAAGGGGGTTTCGCCACTAGCTTTTGCCATGCCGCAAATTTAGTTGATTTAAAGATTAATTGGATATTATAAATGCAATTCTATTGAAATTGCCATTACGATATTTTTGATGACTTTGGAAATGAGGTCAAAAGGCGAAAAGTCAAAAGTGAAAAGTCAAAAGGGAGAAACTCAATCCTTTTTTTAATTTTTAATTTTATATTTTACATATAATTAAAACGGGTTCTCTTTATTTTTAACAGAACTATTCAACACAACTATGTTGAAAAAAATAGATTGAAGGCTTATCTTTGGCGCACAAAAAATTAAAATAGATGAAAAGAATTTTGATGATAATGGTTTCTTTGATGTTATGTAACGGCATATTAATGGCACAACCACCCAAAGGAATGGGTAAAAATGATGCAGAAGCAAAGAAGATTTTAGACGCGGTAAGTGTAAAATTCAAATCTTTTAAAACATTTCAAGCAAGTTTTGTATTGAAAATTGAAAATGCAACAGGAAAAAGTTTGGGAAATAAAACGGGTACTGTGTTTAT
>VFKL01000009.1 GCA_009885535.1 Chitinophagaceae bacterium
CTCTCCGTAGAAAAATCTGAAAAAAAATTATTTATATTCATTTTGCTAATTTAAGTAGCAAATATACTAAATAAATTAGTTTGCACCTAATTACGGATAGTCATTAAAAAAATATAATCCAAAAATTTAAGCTCCGTAGGTGCGAAATAGTGATAGCTCCGTATGTGCGAAATATTAACAGCTCCGTAGGTGCGAAATAATAAATAATGAGATAGTGTCTAATGAGTATCTAATGCTTTTGCGAAATAAGAAAAATCTTACCTTAATTTAGGTTTCTACCCTCTAATCAAAGCCATTTTCAAGCAATTTCTTTTACTTTTGTTTATTAATTTTTTTATATGATCAAAACAGGAAACCCAGTTATCAGTATTTATACCGAAATGACCCCGAATCCGGAAACGATGAAATTTGTAGCCAACAAATTATTGTATCCCGGAAAAAGCATCGACTTCCCCGATGAAGCTAGCGCAAAACCATCACCATTGGCTCAAGAATTATTCAGTTTCCCTTTTATAAAAGCCGTTTTTATAGCCAGCAATTTTATTACCCTTACCAAAACTTCCGAAACAGAAGATTGGCAAGACATGATTCCTACCATCAAACAATTTTTGAAAGATTATTTGGAAGAAGGTAAACCGGTGGTGAATGATGAGGAAGTTTTAAAAATGAAATCTGAAAGCAGCAACGAAATCAATGCAGATGATAATGATGTGGTTAAACGCATTAAAGAATTACTTGAAAACTATGTAAAACCTGCTGTTGAAATGGATGGTGGTGCAATTCAGTTTAAGAGTTTTGAAAACGGAAAAGTGAATTTAATGTTGCAAGGAAGTTGCAGCGGTTGTCCTTCTTCAATGATTACACTAAAAGCGGGTATCGAAGGCATGATGAAAAGAATGATTCCTGAAGTAAAAGAAGTAGTGGCAGAAGCAGAATAAAAAATACTTAACTCGATTATAAAAGCACTTCATTTTGGAGTGCTTTATTTTTTTAAAAAGAAATTGTTTTCTTACATGTTGGCTTCCGAAATTTGGCATTCATTTTATTTAAACATATTGGCTACCACTTGGCAAGAGTGGGTGAGTTTTGTGTTTCAAATTGCCAGCGTTTGGTTTGCCCGAAAAAACAATGTGCTCGTTTACCCTACCGGAATCATCGGTGTTGTATTGGCAGCTTATGTTTATTATTTCGTTTCTACACCACCGTTATATGCCGATACCATTTTAAATATTTACTACTTTGCCATGAGCATTTATGGCTGGTATTTTTGGACCAGAAAAAATAGCAATAAAGTTAGTTATCCCATTAGCTGGTGCAATGCTTCAGAAATGAAAATTGGATTAGGTTTGTTTTTGTTTTTTTCTGTAATTATTTATCTAATGTTGATAAAACTCACCAATAGCAACACACCGATTTTAGACAGCTTAGTTTCCTCTTCAGCAGTTACCGCCATGTGGTGGATGGCCAAAAGAAAAATGGAAAATTGGATTGCTTGGATTGTTTCAAACATCATTGCCATTCCACTAAATTTTTACAAAGGATTTATGCTGTTTACTTTAATGTATGTGCTGTTTTTATGGTTATCCGTTCTTGGATATAAAGCTTGGAAAATAGAAGTACAATCAAAAAAATCAGTTTAATGCAGTTTTTGAGCTAAGTAATGTATTTTTATTTTTTAAAAATAAGTTGCATTTCAAAAATTGTAATTTTTAATACACTCAAATAATCATGCTTACATTAAATCTTTCTACACTAAAGCCAGTCGACGTTCAAAATTATTTGCAACATGCGATTGCACCTCGTCCAATTTGTTTTGCGTCTACGATTGATACAGATGGACATGTAAATTTGAGTCCCTATAGTTTTTTCAATTTATTTTCTTCTAACCCACCCATTGTTGTTTTTTCGCCAGCCAGAAGGGTGCGCGATAATTCTACTAAACATACCTTACAAAATGTGCTTGAGGTTCCAGAAGTAGTAATCAACATTGTGGATTATGATATGGTGCAACAAATGTCTTTGTCTTCTTGCGATTATGATAAGTACACCAACGAATTTCAAAAAGCAGGTTTTACAGAAGAGAAGTCAACTTTGGTTCGTCCGCCAATGGTAAAGGAAAGTAAAATAAAATTAGAGTGTAAAGTAAATCAAGTGATTCCATTGGGAACCGAAGGTGGTGCGGGCAATTTGGTGATTGCAGAAATATTAATGATGCATATTGATGAAAGCGTTTTAAATGCAGATAATAAAATAGATCAAACCAAATTGGATTTGGTAGCACGTTTGGGCGCCAATTGGTATGCCAGAGTAAATGCCGATAATTTATTTGAAGTACCTAAGCCAAATTTAAAATTGGGCATTGGTTTTGATGCGCTTCCTGCTTCTGTAAAAAACAGTGCAGTCTTAAGTGGCAATGATTTGGGCATGTTGGCAAATGTTAGTGAAGTGCCTTTTGTAGACCCTACATTCCATGATGATACACTCAAAAACATCATTCAATATTTTTCTATAAACCCTGATGACATGGAAAAGGAGTTGCATGGATATGCTAAGAAATTACTTCAACATCATCAAGTAGATGCGGCATGGCAGGTGTTACTCGCTGCTGTATAATTTTCTATAATTCATCTTCAATTACTGATTTTCTTGGTTTACCTTCGTGCCTATTTAAACGTTTAATATAGTTATGAGTACACAGCATTTGTCGGAACAAGAAATAATCCGTAGAGAAAAGAAAACTGAACTTGAAAATTTAGGCATCGATCCATATCCGGCAGCATTATATCCTGTGAATAGTTCTGCTGAATTTATTAAAGCAAATTATAAGGGCGAAGAAAACAAAGCAGATTTTGCCGACGTATGTGTTGCAGGCAGAATCATGAGTGTGCGCGATATGGGTAAAGCCAATTTTGCGGTGATGCAGGATGGTACTGGAAAAATTCAATTTTATATTAAACAAGATGACATTTGCCCCGGCGAAGACAAATCGCTTTTTCAACAAGTTTGGAAAAAATTAATCGACATCGGCGATTTTGTAGGGATTAAAGGATATGTGTTTACTACAAAAACTGGAGAAACCTCTATCCATGTACGTGAGTTTACCATTTTGAGTAAAGCTTTACGTCCTTTGCCGATAGTAAAAGAAAAAGATGGTGAATCATTTGATGAAGTTACTGATCCAGAATTCAGATACAGACAGCGTTATGCAGATTTAATTGTGAATCCTGGTGTAAAGGAAGTATTTGTAAAACGCACGAAATTCATCAATGCGGTACGTACCTTTTTAAATGATCGCGGTGCGTTGGAAGTTGATACGCCTGTATTGCAAAGTATTCCTGGTGGCGCAGCAGCTCGTCCTTTCAATACTCATCATAATGCGTTGGACGTGCCCATGTATATGCGTATTGCCAATGAACTTTATTTGAAAAGATTGATTGTGGGTGGTTTTGAATGGGTGTATGAATTCAGCAGAAACTTCAGAAATGAAGGCATGGATAGAACACACAATCCTGAGTTTACAGTTTTAGAATTTTACGTAGCCTATAAAGATTACGAATGGATGATGGATACCACAGAGCAAATGCTGGAACATGCTGCAATTGCTGTAAATGGAACGTCTACATGTACGGTTGGTGATAAAGAAATAAGTTTCAAAGCGCCTTTTAAAAGAATAACCATGTATGATGCCATCAAAGAACATACAGGTTTCGATATCAGTGAAATGGATGAAGCTGGCATCAGAGAAGTAGCTGTAAAATTGGGATTACATGCAGATGCGAAATGGGGAAAAGGCAAATTGATTGATGAAATTTTTGGCGAAAAATGTGAAGGTCATTACATACAACCTACATTCATTACCGATTATCCGGTGGAAATGAGTCCGCTTACAAAAAAGCACAGAAGCAAACCCGGATTAGTAGAGCGTTTTGAGTTAATGGTAAACGGTAAAGAAATTGCAAACGCCTATAGCGAGTTAAACGACCCTATCGAACAACGTGAGCGTTTTGAAGAGCAAGTAAAATTAATGGAGCGAGGCGATGACGAAGCGATGTTTATCGATCACGATTTTTTAAGGGCTTTAGAATATGGCATGCCGCCAACAAGTGGTATCGGCTTTGGAATTGATAGAATCTGTATGTTATTGACCAATCAGCATAGCATTCAAGATGTGTTGTTCTTCCCGATGATGAGGCCGGAGAATAATGGGTAAGTAGAGGTTTGTGAGGTTTGAGAGGTTTTTGAAGTTTGAGAGGTTTTTGAAGTTCAAAAGGTTCAATAAGTTCAATGAGTTCAAAAGGTTGGGATTTTCGTCTGCCGATGAGAAGGTTTAAAGCGCTTCGCTAGTTTAACGGTTTAATGGTTGATCGATAATTTGCATTTAATCTCATCCACCTACGGTTGAAACCGTGGGCTATTAAAATGCAATAACAATTGACAATTCTATAAGGTGGAACGAAATCGTTATTGGCGCCGGTTTCGTTATTGGCGCCGGTTTCCTAACCGGTGTCGTACCAGATTTAATTGGATTCAAATCCAATCCAGCATCACGATTATAGTAGAAGGGTTAAAGCGCTTCGCTGGTTTAACGGTTTAATGGTTTAATGTTTATCGAAAATTTGCATTTAATCTCATCCACCCACGGTTGAAACCGTGGGCTATTGAAAATGTAATAACAATTGGCAATTCTATAATGTGGAAATAAATCCACTTCCTTATTCTTTATTTTTACTTTCTTATTTGTTATTTTCAAAAAGCTAAATTTAATCTAAATGCTATTCTGTATCCAGAATATTTCTATAGTTGTAAAGGAAAGAACACTTCCAACGCCAAACACCAAACAAAAAATGAGAATGCTTCTAAATTGAAAACGCTTCCAACCTCTCAAACCTCTCAAACCTGAAAAACCTCATAAACCTCTTAAACCTTATTATTCATCTCCTCCACCACCTTAAATCTATGATCAAAAATTCCTTTCAATTGTTTTTTTACAAATAGAAAATGTGCGATATCGCCTAAAAATCCAAGTGGCAATTTATAATGAACAATATCTGTCATTTCAATGCCTTCGGGTACTTGCTTAAAATGATGTTGGTGATGCCACATGGTATATGGTCCAAAACGTTGTTCATCTACAAAATATTTTTTATCCTCAACATGCGATATTTCAGTCATCCAATATAATGGAATACCTAAAACCGGTTTCACAATGTATTCAATAATTTGACCCGGATACATTTTATCGCCATGGTGTTTGGATACAATTTTAAATCCCAAAGCAGCAGGCGTAATTTTTTGAAGATTTTTAGGACTACTAAAAAAATCCCAGGTGGTTTCTATATCCGACTTAATGATTTGTACGGTTTTGATGGAATATACTTTACTCATGCAGAGATAACAAATTTGGTAAGGATTTGTTTTGAAATGGGATGAACAAAACTTGAATACGACGAAGAGTGAATAATATAAAATACAAAATACCGATCAACCTTAAACCATTAAACCGTTAAACCAGCGTAGCGATTTGAACCATTTACAGGAAAATTTTAAAATAATAAAAGCGCCTAAAAAATAGGCGCTTTCATTTTATCATAATTTAACCCATCTACACAATCCCGTGCATCATTTTTTTAAGCTTCGGTACCAATGCCAGCAACAACGCAGACGCCACGCCGCAAAGCACCACAAACACCATGAAAAATTCAAACAAATTGTGTATCGTAAACCCGGCAAATTTCGGATAAACCGCTTTTACAATTTGTTCTTTTTTTATCGTTGAATACTGTGCATCTGTTAATACGACACTGCTATCTTTAAATGATTTTTTAATTTCTAAACCAAATTTCTTTTCCAAACCTTCATCTAAACTAGCCGCTTTTATTTTTGCCAATGTGTACAAATCTTTTCCAGTTGGATCTACATTTCCATCAAGAATTCCTTTCAAATCAATCTTCTCTTTTTCTGCAGCGATATATTGCTCACTTGTTGGAGGTAAGATTGAACCTAATGTTCCAGCTAATGCATAACCAGAAGCACTTGACATGAAGAACACACCAAATAATAATGAAGCAAATCTTTTTGGCGCTAATTTTCCAACCAATGAAAGTCCAATTGGCGATAAACATAACTCAGCCCAAGTTTGAATTAAATATAGCAAAATCAACCATTGTACACCAAGCAAACCCGAATTGCCTAAATCTTTTACATTATAAGCGATGATGAAATAACTTACAGCAATTAACGCTAAACCTACCGCTTGTTTTGCTGGAGAAATAGGCTCTTTACCTTTTGCACGCATTTTATCCCAAAGCAAACTAAATGGAACGGCAAAAATTACTACGAAAATACCATTGAATATTTGAACCATTGATGGTGGCATATCCCATCCAAAAATTCTTCTGTCTGTTTGATAATCTGCAATAAAAGTTAATGATGAACCCGCTTGTTCAAAAGCCGCCCAGAAGAAGATGATGAAAAACGATACAATATAAATTACAAGAATTCTATCTCTTTCTATTTTTGTTAAACTCTTATCTGACAAAATCAAACCAGCTAATGTAATACCGGAAGAATAGATAGTTGCATAAATCCAGTTTTGTCCAAGGAAATTATGAAACACTAAAATCAAAGCAGCCAAAACAGCACCAGCAATCATAATAGATACATTAGTAAACTGCGCTTTTTGTGATTCTCCTTCTTCATAATCATCGGTATTGTTTCCTGATGGCAACCCGCCAATTGCTTTACCATCGGGTGATACAACGTATTTATTTTTTAACAAGAAGAAAGTTAATGTACCTAATAACATTGCAATTGAAGCCGACAAGAATCCCCATTTAAATGCAGTAACCTGACGAACGCCATCAACTACAACATCACCTATCAAAGGACAAATCAATTGACCAAGAAATGCACCAATATTGATTCCCATATAAAAAATGGTAAACGCGGTATCCAATTTATTTTTTTCTGCTTTTGGATACAAACTCCCCACCATACTTGAAATGTTTGGTTTAAAAAATCCGTTACCAAAAACAATCACACCAAGTGCGATATACAAAATCGTTTTAGCCAATTCAAGATTGGTTTCAAAAATTGATGCACTAAAAAACAACAACATTTGTCCAATTGCCATTAATATGCCACCCAACATAATACAATTTCTATTTCCCAAAAAACGATCGGAAATGAAACCGCCCAACATGGGTGTTAAATAACATAAGCCAAGAAAACCTCCGTAAATAATAGAGGAATCTTCTTTGCTAATCATCAGCGCATTTACAATAAATAAAGTAAGCAAGGCGCGCATTCCATAAAAGTTAAAGCGCTCCCACATTTCGGTTCCAAATAATACCCACAATCCTTTGGGGTGACTTTTTTTCTCGTTAATTGTTTCTGACATTTTTATTTTTTTTGATATTGAATAAAATTTACCTCCCAAAATACAGAAATTATTATTACATCTACGTTTTTAGTTTTTTTTCTTACTAATTTTTAAAATGAAAGAAAAG
This sequence comes from Chitinophagaceae bacterium, assembly GCA_009885535.1. Lineage (GTDB taxonomy): Bacteria > Bacteroidota > Bacteroidia > Chitinophagales > Chitinophagaceae > Ferruginibacter. Next base: position 7,509 of record VFKL01000009.1, read on the forward strand.
AATAAGTTCTTGTGGAATACCAAAAAAAAGAAATTAGTTCTATAATTTCGCACTTCATACAATCACAAAAAAATGAACATTTTAATCCTTGGATCTGGTGGTAGAGAACACGCATTCGCATGGAAAATAAAACAAAGTACACTTTGCAATCAATTGTTTATTGCGCCCGGAAATGCAGGCACCATGCAATGTGGTACCAATTTAAATATTTCCGTTACTGATTTTGACGCCATAAAAAATGCAGTGATAGAAAATAAGATTTCTATGGTTTTAGTAGGTCCCGAAGATCCTTTGGTTAAAGGTATTTACGATTTTTTCGCTGAAGATGATACATTAAAACATGTACAAGTTATTGGACCAAGTAAAAAATCGGCTCAATTGGAAGGAAGTAAAGCTTTTGCAAAAACATTCATGCAAAAAAACAACATTCCAACTGCAGCTTATCAAGAGTTTAATAAAGATAATTATGCCGATGGAATTGAATACATCAAACAACAAGCTTTACCCATTGTATTAAAAGCCGATGGTTTAGCAGCCGGAAAAGGCGTTTTAATTTGTCAAAATCATGAAGATGCTTTAGCAGAATTTGAGTTGATGATTCAGCAATCTAAATTTGGTGCAGCCAGCGAAAAAGTGGTGATAGAATCTTATTTGAATGGTATTGAAATTAGCGTGTTTGTGCTTACCGATGGCAACAATTATTTGATTTTACCCGAAGCAAAAGATTATAAAAGAATTGGCGAAGGCGACACAGGATTGAATACGGGCGGCATGGGCGCGGTTAGCCCTATTCCATTTTTTGATGCAGCATTGAAAGAAAAAATTATAAAACAAATTATCGAACCCACCATCAATGGATTTAAAAATGATGACATGATTTATCATGGATTTATATTTTTAGGATTGATGATAGATAACGGAAACCCGTACATGATTGAATACAATTGCAGAATGGGCGATCCGGAAACCGAAGTGGTTATTCCAAGAATTAAATCTGATTTTGTTGCTATTTTAAAAGCTGTTGGAGATGGTACACTTGGAAATATATCATTAGAAATTGATGAAAGAGCCACAGCCACAACGATCATGGTTAGTGGCGGTTATCCAGGCAATTATGAAACCGGAAAAAAAATATCCGGATTAACAGAGGATACCCATGAAAATGCCATCGTCTTTCATTCGGGAACAAAAATGAATCATGAAGAAATCGTTACTAACGGAGGAAGGGTACTCGCTATTACGTCTTATGGAAACAGCATTCAAGCCGCAACCAAAAACGCACATCAACATTTGAATAAAATAACATTTGAAGGCGTGTATTTTAGAAAAGATATTGGTTACGAATTTGAATAAAAAAACATAACTCTAATTAAAAAACTAACAACTTTAGCAATGCAAAATCAATGTAAATAAATCATTGAAAATACTTTGAAAATAAATTGTTTGTCGTTGATTATTCCAATAAATTACATCAACTTTGTTTGAATACGAATTTACAAGTTGTATTAATTTAAAATATGGGCATTTTCAATTTTTTTACACAGGAAATTGCGATTGATTTAGGAACCGCAAACACATTAATCATACACAATGGTGAAGTAGTGGTAAACGAACCATCTATTGTGGCTTTAGATAGAAACAATCCCAAATTATTATTGGCTGTGGGCAAAAAAGCCCTGATGATGCATGAAAAAACGCATGAAAGCATCCGTACGGTTCGCCCGTTACGTGATGGTGTAATTGCCGATTTCAACGCTGCCGAATTAATGATTCGCGAATTGATTAAATTGGTTTATCCTAAAAAGCCATTGTTTGCTCCTAGCTGGAGAATGATGATTTGCATCCCAAGTAGTATTACCGAGGTTGAAAAAAGAGCGGTTAGAGATAGTGCCGAACAAGCAGGCGCAAAAGAAGTATATTTAATTCATGAGCCTATGGCTGCTGCTTTAGGTATTGGTATAGATGTAGAAGAACCCGTTGGAAATATGATTATTGATATTGGTGGCGGAACAACTGGCATCACGGTTATTGCACTTGCAGGTATCGTTTGCGACCAAAGTATTCGTATTGCCGGAGATGAATTTACGGCTGATATCATGGAGGCATTGCGTAGATATCATAGTTTACTGATTGGCGAACGTACCGCAGAACAAATCAAAATTCAAGTCGGTTCGGCAATGAAAGAATTAGAAAACCCTCCAGATGATATTCCTGTTAATGGAAGAGATTTGGTTACGGGAATTCCAAAACAAGTCATGGTGAGTTATCAGGAAGTAGCCGAAGCATTAGATAAAAGCATCTTCAAAATTGAAGAAGCGATTTTAAAAGCTTTAGAAACAACACCTCCCGAATTAGCAGCCGACATTTATAGAAGAGGTTTATACATTACAGGCGGTGGATCTTTACTTCGTGGTTTAGACAAACGCTTGCAAAATAAAATTAAGCTTCCCGTTCATATCGCCGACGATCCGTTGAAAAGTGTGGTAAGAGGTACTGGAATTGCATTAAAAAATTATGATCGTTTCCCTTTTGTAATGAGATAACGCAACTTACCTTATCCGTTTTCTGCTAAATAAATGGTTACAATTTTATAAAACAAATGTAGCAGTTGAGAAATATTTTCCTTTTCATTCGAACACATTTTAATTTATTGTTTTTCCTGTCTCTACAGGTAATTTCGATATATTTCATTGTTAATTACAGCAAATATCACCAAGCTGCTTTTGGAAGCATTACCAATAACTTCACCGGAAAAATAAATGCCAACTATAATAATGTTCAGCAGTACTTTCACCTCAAACAAACCAACGACTCATTAATAAAAGCCAATGAGTTGCTGTATAATCAGCTTTCTTCAAATTTTGAACTCCCCGACACTGCGAAAAAATCAGTAACCGATACAGTAATGGTGGATTCTATTAAACAGTATAGAAAAATTAGGTACATTTCTGCCAAAGTGATTTCAAACTCTATCACACTGCAAAGCAATTATTTGGTACTCAATAAAGGATTGAATGATGGCTTAAAAATAGGCATGGGCGTGGTTGACCCCAACAATGCTGTAGTAGGAATTATCACCGAAGTAAATGAAAAATATGCTGTAGTTATGAGCTTATTGCACAAAGACAGTCATATTAGTGGAAAGTTGGCAAAAGGCGAAGAAACAGGAACACTAAATTGGGATGGAGCGATGGTAAATTATATTACGCTAACCGGCATTCCTAAAAGTGCAAAAATAACAAAAGGTGATTCCATCATTACGAGTGGATTTAGTACGGCCTTGCCAAAAGGATTGAAAGTAGGTTATGTTGATGCGGTATTTAAAGAAACCAGCACCAATCTTTTTAGAATAAAATTTAAAACTGCCGCAAATTTTTATAATATTCAATATGTTTATGTGATTGAAAATGTAGATCAGGAAGGTGTGAAACAAATTTTGGACAAAATAAAAACACAGCCTTAATAAAATGATATGAGTGTACTTGTAAAAAATATTTTTAGGTTTATTTTTTTGATGCTTATTCAAGTTTTTGTTTTGGATAAAATACGCTTGCATCAAATGATTACGCCGTATATCTACATCATTTTTATGCTTTGGCTTCCGTTTAAAACCAATAGAACAGTATTATTAATACTTGGCTTTGTCTTAGGCTTTACATTAGATAGTTTTAGGCATCATCCAGGTTTTCATGCAGCAGCTTGTGTGTTGATGGCTTATGTAAGGCCATTTTTGATTAATTTATTAATCCCTCAGGAAGGTGCCGAAACCAATTACGAAGAGCCCTCTTTTAAAAGTATGGGCGGTATACTTCCTTATTTGATTTATGCTGGAACATTAATTTTTATGCATAATTTTTGGTTATTCTTACTTGAAGCTTGGCAATTTGCAGATGGATTGTATTTTTTATTGAAAACATTGGCTTCTACCGCCATTTGTATTTTGATGGTTTTAATAACCGAACTCCTTTTTTCAAGGAATCAGAAATTTAAAACAAATACAATTTAAAATCTGTTTTTAACACAACAACAAACGTATTTTTGTACCATCAGCATCGCCAAAAAATAAATTAATTTTAAAGTGCCTGTTTACAACGAATCGAGAAAATACACCATACAGCTGATTTTTATTTCCCTTATTGTAATTATTATTTTACGATTATTTACGCTTCAAATTATATCCTCTAAGTATAAAGATTTGGCCGAAGATCAAGGCATGTTTAGAAAAGTAATTTATCCTGATCGTGGAATTGTTTTCGATCGTAAAAAAAATGCCATTTTACAAAATACCAATATCTCCGATTTAATGGTAACGCCCAACAAATTAAAAGGTATTGATACTATGTCGCTTTGTGAAATTTTAGATATTGATACCGCACAATTCAGAAAAAAAATTATTGAATTGATTATTAAAAATGGCAGGTCAAGGCCATCTGTTTTTGAGCCATTGTTGAGTGAAGAAAAAATGGCCAAATTGAATGAATCTATGTTTAAGTTTACGCCTGCATTTTATTTGCAAGATCGTTCGGTACGCACCTTTCCCTACAATGCAGCAGCTAACGTTTTGGGATATACGGCAGAAGTAGATACCAATTTTTTGAAAAAACATCCCGACGAAGGGTATGTAGCGGGTGATTATGCCGGCATGACGGGTATAGAACGTAGCTATGAAAAAGTATTGATGGGACAACGAGGTATTGAATATTGGAAGCGCGATAATAAAAATAGATTAACCGAGCGACTTGAAAAAGGAATTTACGATACCCTTGCAATTGCAGGTCAAAATTTATACACTTCGCTTGATATTGAACTGCAAGAATTGGGTGAAAAATTGATGCAAAATAAATTAGGTGCTATTGTAGCCATCGACCCAAAAACGGGCGGGATACTCGCCATGGTAAGTGCACCAACTTATAATCCAAATTATCTTACTGGTAGCGAAAGAAGAAAAAGATTCTCCGAACTTTTTTTAAACCCAGCATTGCCATTATTAAACAGATCCGTTAGTGCTACCTACTCGCCAGGCTCTACGTTTAAAACACTTCAGGCTTTAGTTGGTTTGCATGAAGGCGTCATAGAAACCGACACCCGTTTTTCTTGCTCAGGTGCTTTTTACGGATGTGGTGGTGCAAAACCCATGCGTTGCTTAGATGTGGGCACTTTCGACTTAAGAAATGCAATTACCATTTCGGACAATACCTACTTTGCAAACGTGATGCAGCGTGTAATTAATAATCCAAAATTCCCTAATGTTGATAGTGCCCTCGCGCATTGGGATAATTATATGCATGGGTTTGGATTAGGTAGAAAATTAGGCGTAGATGTGCCTTCTGAAAAAACAGGTAACATTCCTACACCAGCTTACTACAATAAAGTTTATGGAAAAGGCAGATGGAATTTCTGCACGTTCCGCTCCATCAGTATCGGACAAGGAGAAGTAGACGTTACGCCACTGCAGGTTGCCAATGAAATGGCCTACATTGCCAATAAAGGTTGGTATTATACCCCACACGTGGTGGATTCTATGGATGGTGGCGATAAGTATAATTTACTTGGCAGATTCAAAAATAAAAATGTGCCTACCTATATTCCTGATAGTATTTTTGAAGCGGTTCATGATGGGATGCAAGGTGTTGTTGACCGCGGAACAGGAGGAGGTGCTAAAGTAAAAGACATTGTAATTTGCGGAAAAACAGGTACAGTTGAAAATTATTTCAGGGGGGTGAAACAACAAAACCACTCATTTTTCTGCGGTTTTGCACCAAGAGATAATCCTAAAATCGCCATCATGTGTGTGGTAGAAAATAGCGGTCGATTTGGTGGAACTTATGCTGCACCCATTGTTGGGTTAATGATTGAAAAATATCTAAAAGATTCCATTACTGAAAAACCTCGAATAGATAGAGTAGAGCAACTAAGCAAATTAAATTTAATGCCGCCAAGAATCGCTGTTGAATTACGTAAACAAGATTCTATGCGACATTCCAAAGATTCCGCTTATTTGTTTGCAAAAGGGTATATCAAATTTATTAGAGACACCATCGGTATAGACGAAGATCAAATAGATAAAGACGAACTTGAAAAAGTAAAAAAAGATAAACAAAATAAAAAAGACCCATCTAAAGATTCTATTTCTAAATCTGAGGCTGTATTGCCGAAAAATAAATCCCTTTCTGATACGAAAAAAAATAAGCGTTAATAAAATGTATCAAAAAAAACAAATTATATCAAACGATAAAGATTGGATTACAATTTGGTTGTACGCCATCATTTCAATTATAGGGTTGATCTGTATTTTTTCTGTTGAATTTCGATCTAATGATGATTTCTTTAAAAGTATAATTGGGTTTAATAAAAATTATAGTAAACAGTTTTTTTACTTGATTCTATGTTTTGTTTTTGCCACTTTTATTTTACTCATGGACAGTAAACTATTTACGGCCACACCCAATATTTTGTACGTTGTTGGAATACTTCTAATGATTTCAACTTTTATATTTGGTAAAACAGTTAATGGCTCAAGAAGTTGGATTCCACTGGGTTTTATGAATTTACAACCTGTAGAAACCTGTAAAATATTTGTATCATTAGCTTTAGCAAAATATTTATCTCGCCCAGAAACAGATTTTACCAAAACCAAATCTCAACTCATTGCTTCTGGTATCTGTTTTCTCCCGATAATTTTTTCTTTGCTTCAAAATGAAACGGGTTTGGCACTGGTTTATTTTACTTTTTTACTCCCCATGTATCGCGAAGGTTTTCCGCCTATTTATTTAATTATGGGTGTTTCACTTGGCGTGCTTTTAATTCTTACACTTCTATTGCCAACACTACATTTATTAATTGGATTAACCATCGTAGCATTTTTTTGTTTCTATTTTTTACAGCGAAAAATAAAAAGAAACCGATCTATTATAATGATCATTTTTATTGCTTGGGGAATCAGTGCTGCATTTGTGGGTTTGGCAGTGCCATTTATATTTAAACATGTATTTCAAAAATATCAGGCCGACCGTATTTTCAGTATGGTGGGAAGAGACAATCCATACGTAACAGCAAACACGGCAAATTTATTATCGCCCGAAATTCAAACTGCAAATAAAAAAATAAAAACAGACACTGAAAATTACAATGTAAAACAATCAAAAATTGCAATAGGTTCTGGCGGATTATTTGGAAAAGGATTTTTAAAGGGAACGCAAACACAAGGCGATTTTGTGCCAGAACAACATACCGATTTTATATTCACTTCTCTTGGCGAAAACTTCGGATTTGTGGGTTGTACAATCCTTATGCTGCTTTACCTAGCTTTACTGCTTCGTATCGTTTTTATTGCCGAACGACAACGAAGCACGTTTAGTAGAGTTTATGCTTATTCTGTAGCTGCAATCATTTTCTTTCATGTGGCTATTAATATTTGTATGACAATCGGATTGGCGCCAGTAATTGGTATCACCCTGCCTATGATGAGTTATGGTGGATCATCTTTAATTACTTTTACAGTGCTTATATTTATTTTAGTAAAACTTGATTCTGATAGACAAATGGTTCTTCGTTAATTTTTGAAAAAATATTTTATCATTTATGCATAATTAGTTTTCAATGCATCAGTGGTAAAATCAAAATTTATTTTTATGAAAAAAATACAAATCGTTTTTGCAATTTTAGTTTCTACAACTTGCTTTGCACAAAAAAAAGACACCATTTATGCAAATGCCAATTTGGTTAAAGCCACCGTTTATTATGGTTATGGCGCTGATTTAAACCACAACACAAAACCAAATTTAGTTAAAGGTTTACAAGAAGTTATCATCAACAATGTTGCACTCGTACCAGACATCAACACCCTTCAAATTTCTTGCCCCGAAAATATTACTATACTTTCATACAAACACCGCATATACCAAAAGCCGCCTGTTATAAAACCGAATCCCAATGAATCAAAAGCATTAGACTCGATTAAAATTCTGGAAAAATCAGTTGTAGTTTTCAACAACGATATCTCCATTAGCGAAGATGCCATTAAAAGATTAACCAACATTGTAGAAATTAATTTCATCGCCAAAGAAAAGAACAATATTCAAAGTGATGATTTAATAAAACTCGCCAATTTTTATACAGATAAAATTAGTGTCAACAAACAACGGGTTTTTTCTTTGACCTTAAAAAGAGATTCTTGCAATCAAAAAATTGATGAAATCAGAAATCGATTAAATGAATTCTACACACAAATAGATGTATTAGATCCTCCGAAACAAGTTGGTCAAATCATTTTACAAGTCATGTCTGATCAAGCGGCGCCAACCAATATAGACTTTAATTATTTTACAGCAAGTGCAGGCTGGACGCCATCTTACGATCTTAGAATAAAATCAATAGACAATGCGTTTAAAATTGTGTACAAAGGAATGGTGTTTCAAAGCACAGGTTTAAATTGGAACGGCGTTAAATTAAACCTTAGTACCAATAATCCAAATCAAGGAAATAATATTCCAGAATTAACCCCAACCTTTCTTCAATTATTCAACCCGATTGTAGCCTACAACAATGTGCAAATGAGATCAGTAAATGCAATGGCGGCACCTGTAATGCAGCAAGACGATGTAATGGTAAGTGGCTACGCTGATAAAAAAATGGTTAAAGATTTAAAAAAAGAAACCGTTGCTGATTATGTAACGCTTAAAGAAAGTCAGCTTAATACCAATTTTGAAATCAATTTGCCTTATGATATTCCTTGCGATGGCGTTGGATATAGCGTAAACATCAAAGAAGAAAATATCAATGTAACCTATCAACACACAGCCGTTCCTAAATTGGATAATGATGCATTTTTGATGGCGAGATTGAGCAGCTGGGATAGTTTAAACTTAATGCCAGGAAGTGCGAATGTAATTATGGATAATGTTTTTCTTGGAAAATCTTATATCGATCCAAATACCACTTTAGACACATTGAATTTTTCTTTGGGTAGAGATAAACGTATTTCGATTGATCGCAAGCAGATAAAGGATTATAAAGCACCAAAAAGAAATGACTTTAAAACGGAAGCATTTACTTACGAAATAACCATAAAAAACAACAAGAAACAATCTGTAGAAATGATGGTTAAAGATCAATATCCAATTAGTCAGGTAAAAGAAATAGAAGTGAGTTTAACCGATGGCGGCGACGCAGATGTAAATACAGAAACGGGCATCATGAGTTGGATGGTAAAATTGAAGCCAGGAGAAAGTAAAAAATTAAGATTCAGTTATCAATTGAAATATCCAAAAGATAAAATCATACAGGAGTACAAATAGACATCAATAAACCAAGATTTTGCAGTTGTAATCTATTACAAGAAAAAAATGCTGCAAATACAAGCGTTTGCTTGACTTTTTGATCTTAACATATTTCAATATGCTCTCGACCAAAAAATCGGCTCAAACACTCGTCTTTATTGCCTTTTTACCTTTCATGACGATTCCAACTGAAAAATCTTGGTTAAAACAAACTCAATTGTTTGATATTGGTTTTATTGGTTTTTATTTTGGTCTTTTTAATAGCAGGATGAATCACTTCATAAATCAATGATGGCGAATATCTAGAGGCAATAATGATTTCTGTATTTGTTGTATTTAATTCGAATAATTTTTTCACCAAATCGGGATCATTATTTTCTTTAGATAAATGCGAAAGCAGGAGGTATTTTAATTTAGACGTGCGATGATTAACAAATAAATCAAGCGCTTCATCATTGGATAAATGCCCGTCTCCTCCACTAATGCGCGTTTTTAATGTATACGGATAATGGCCATTCATCAACATTTCCCGATCATAATTGGCTTCCAAAAAAACAGCATCACATTGTTGAAAATGATGTTTTACATTTTTACAAACTTGTCCTATATCGGTAAAAACACCCACTTTAATTTTATTGCATTCAACAACAAAACTTGTAGGATCTGCTGCATCGTGATTTTTTGAAAACGCTTTTACTTTGATGTTTCCAATGTCTATTGTTTGATCATTATTCATCCAAATCACCTGTTCTTTTGGAATGGGGCATCTGCTATTTTCGAAGGTATCAGGCGTAATGTAAACAGGAATGGTATATTTTTTAGCAAGTACCTCAACGCCTTTGATATGATCGATATGCTCATGCGAAATAAAAATCGCCTTTATTCGATGTAATGAAAGCCCGAGTTCCTTCATCCTTTTTTCTGTTTCTTTACAAGATAAACCGGCATCAATTAAAATGGCATCTTGTTCATTTCCCAAGTAATAACAATTGCCGTTGCTGCCAGAATTTAAAGATGCAAATGATAAAGACATGATGCAAAGAAAAACTATTTTTATTAGTAATTGAATTTGTTTCCTGCTTCCATCAAACTTGAATTAATTTTGAGCCAAAATATGCCAATATGAAAATTATTCCATTGAGTGAAGGAAGTTTTACCATTGACCAAACCAAAGAATTTATTCCATTCAATCTCGAAATGGATGATTTACAAACAAGATCAAGGGGTAGCTTATTGGTGGAAATACAGCCGTTCGTAATCGTTACAAAAAACGATGTGATTTTATTAGATACAGGTTTGGGATTTTCCAATGAAAATGATGTGTTGCAATTGCATCAGAATTTAATGGATAACGATATCGACCCAATGAGTGTTACTAAAGTTTTAATGAGTCATTTGCACAAAGATCATGCGGGCGGCATTAGCAAATATGATAAGCAACTCAATAAATCATTCATAAGTTTTCCTAATGCAATGTATTATGTGAATAGGCAAGAACTTGAATTTTCGATGCAACCGGGAAACGCTTCATACAAAAAAGAGAAATTGGAGGTGTTGTATCATTCGGATAATGTGCATTTTATTGAAGGAAACGGAACTATAGATGGTTATATACAATATGAATTAACGAGCGCACATTCACCTTTTCATCAGGTATTTTGGATTGAAGATGCTGGGGAAATTGCTTTTTTTGGTGCTGATGATGCACCTCAATTGCAGCAAATGAAAAGTAAATTTGTGGCTAAATATGACTTCGACGGTAAAAAATGTATGGAATTACGTTTAAAATGGTGGGAAACAGGCAGAGAATTGGGTTGGAATTTTTTATTTTACCACGATATAAAAACGCCTCAATTTCAATTTTAAAAAGAGAGGCCTGCCCTAGAAAGGGCTGGCCGTTGCTAACCTATGAAAAACACCTAAATCAAAAATAAACAATTTTGTAATATGCTTGTGGATTAATTTATAATCAGGATGTTAGAAGGCGGATGCTGTATAGTTGAAGATTCCAACACCAAACACCAAACGCCAAACAATAAACAAATGAAAATGAATAATAGATAGTTGAAGGTTCCAACACCAAACGCCAAACACCAAACAAAAAATTCTTCCTGCTTGATAAAATATCAACTCCTAAAAATTTTTCCTAAAAATTAACCTATCCACCTATACCTTTGAAGCAAAATAAAAACATGGAAAAACTAGGCAATTTCGTATTGGGAAAATGGATTGATGGTGATGGCGATGAACAAATTTTATATAATGCAATCAATGGAAACCCCATTGCAACAGCTACTACACAAGGATTGGATTTTGAATCAATTTTAAATTATGCAAGAGAAAAAGGCAACCCTGCGCTTAGAAAAATGACTTTTCAAGAAAGGGGTAGAATGCTTCGATCTTTGGCATTGCATTTAATGGAAAAAAAGGAAAAGTTTTATGCATTAAGTTATCAATCAGGTGCTACCAGAATCGACAGCTGGATTGATATTGAAGGTGGAATTGGCAATCTTTTTTCTAATGCCTCATTACGTAGAAAATTGCCAGATGAAACATTTGCCATGGATGGAGATGCCATTTCTTTAAGCAAGCAAAATACATTTATTGGTCATCACATACTAGTTCCAAAAGAAGGCGCAGCCATTCATATCAACGCATATAATTTTCCAATTTGGGGAATGCTCGAAAAAATCGCCGTTAACTTACTGGCAGGCGTACCCGCAATTGTGAAACCAGCAACCGTTACTTCTTACCTAACGGAAGCGGTTGTACGCGAAATCATTGCTTCTAATATTTTACCCGATGGCGCCTTACAACTATTATGTGGCAGTGCAGGAAATTTACTTAACTATGTAAATTCTCAAGACGTAGTAACTTTCACCGGTTCGGCACAAACCGGATTAATGCTAAAATCTAATCCGAATATTTTATCTGAATCTGTACCTTTTAATATGGAAGCCGATTCTTTAAACTGTATTGTATTAGGTGAAGATGTTGAGCCAGGCATGGAAGAGTGGGGTCTTTTTATAAAAGAAGTTAAAAAAGAAATGACGGTTAAAGCCGGACAAAAATGTACCGCCATCAGAAGAATTTTTGTTCCAGAAAATAAAATGGAAGACGTTTGGAAATCGATTTCTACTGAGCTTGATAAAACAGTTATTGGAAATCCAACAAACGAAAAAGTAAGAATGGGTGCTTTAGCAGGTAACCATCAACGTGATGAAGTAAGGGCTCAAGTACAAAAATTGCTGACCACTTCTGAATTGGTTTACGGCTCGATGGATAATGTGGAAGTAATGGATGCTGATTCTAAAATAGGGGCATTTATTAGTCCGATGTTGTTGATCAATAAAACGCCTTTTTCATCTGAAGAACCACATAATGTAGAAGCTTTCGGGCCGGTAAGCACCATCATGCCGTATAAAAATATTGATGAAGCCATTGAATTAAGCAAAAAAGGAAAAGGTAGTTTGGTTTCGTCTATTGTTACCAGTGATACATCAACTGCAAGAGATTATGTATTGGGTGCGGCTAGTTATCATGGTAGAATTTTGGTGTTAAATAGTGAATGTGCAAAAGAGAGTACCGGACATGGATCACCGCTGCCATTATTGGTTCATGGAGGTCCTGGTCGTGCAGGTGGTGGCGAAGAAATGGGTGGTTTAAGAGGTGTAAAACATTATATGCAACGCACAGCCATTCAAGGTTCACCAACCATGATAACGGCAATAAGTAATGTTTACCAAACACATGCCAAAGGCAATGTTGATGGGATTCATCCATTTAAAAAATATTTTGAAGAACTCAGAATTGGTGATCAAATTGTAACAGAAAAAAGATTGATTACTTCTGAAGACATCACCAAATTTGCCGATTTAAGTGGCGATCATTTTTATGCGCACATGATTGATACTGATTTTAACGGTACTATGTTTGAAGAACAAGTGGCACATGGTTATTTTATTATGAGCGCTTCTGCCGGTTTGTTTGTAGATAGTTATGATAGAAATCCAGTGTTGTTGAATTATGGAATTGATGAATTGAGATTTACAAAACCAATGTATGCGGGCGCTTCTTTGTATATTAGATTTACGTGTAAAGAAAAAATTGCACAAGAATTGAAAGAAGCAAATCCAGATGTGCCCATGGTTAAAGGCGCCGACATTCCAAAAGGTATTGTAAAGTGGTTGGTGGAAATGTTTGACCAAACAGATGAAGTAGTTGGTATCGCAACAATTTTAACGATGGTAGAAATGAAAAATAAAATTTAAATTCTTTTTATGACAGATCAACAATTAGTAGGTTATGTACAAAGTAGTACATCAGAAAATATAACCACCATAGAATTTTTTCATCCACAAAGCAATTCGTTGCCAGGAAAAATCCTTGAAAAAATCGCAGATGAAATCCATACAGCAAGTGCAGAAACAGAATCAAATGTCATTATTTTAAAAAGCGCAGGCAATAAAACATTTTGCGCGGGTGCTTCATTTGATGAGTTATTACAAATCACCAATGAAGAAGAAGGGTTGAAATTTTTCAGTGGTTTTGCTAATGTTATCAATGCCATTCGCGTATCACCAAAATTGGTCATTGCGCGTATTCAAGGGAAATGTGTTGGTGGTGGCGTTGGCCTTGCAGCTGCAGCAGATTATGCCATTGCATTAGATACAGCTGAAATAAAATTAAGTGAGTTGGCTGTTGGAATCGGTCCGTTTGTAGTTGGTCCGGCAGTGGAAAGAAAAATGGGTAAAAGCGCTTTTTCCGCTTTAGCTATAGACGCTACAAGTTGGAGAAATGCAAGTTTTGCCATGAACAATGGATTATTTGCAGAAGTATATGCTACCATTGAAGAGGTTGATACCGCTGTTTTAAAATTAGCAAAAACACTTTCATTATCTAGTCCTGATGCTATGAAAGAATTAAAAAATATTTTTTGGCAAGGCACCGAAAACTGGGATCAATTGCTTCTCGAAAGAGCGGGCATAAGCGGCAAATTAATTCTAAGCGATTTTTCAAGAAATGCGATAGAGAAGTTTAAGGCGAAGTAGGGAGGTTTGAGAGGTTTGAGAGGTTTGTGAGGTTTGTGAGGTTTGTGAGGTTTGAGAGGTTTGAGAGGTTTGAGAGGTTGGTGAGGTTTGTGAGGTTTGTGAGGTTTGTGAGGTTTGTGAGGTTTGAGAGGTTTGTGAGGTTTGAGAGGTTGGTAGGGGTTGAATATTTTCAATAAAGGATAATTTCAACCGTTAAACCATTAAACCATTAAACCGTTAAAAAAGCAAAGCGCCTTAAGCCGTTGCTGTTTTTGACACCTCGCTTTCAGAGGGCACGAATACCGTACGTAAAAATTTGGAAATTGATTTTATTATCGAAGCTGTTATCGGACTTGTAGAGATTTCTCTCATTCGAATTTGTATGGAAATATCATTTGCAGAATAATTGCCTGTAAACGCATCTATCATTGGCCAAAATGCAAAACTTGCTTTCTTAATTTTATGCTCTTTTTGTTTAAATAGCATCATTCCTGAAAAAGCAAAAACAAAAAAGCAATACGATACAAATGCAATTAGTGGATTATTGTATTTCGCTTTTAGTACTTGGTATCTGTTTCGTACAAAAAAATACATTTTCCATGATGTTTTTAAATCCCACTCTTGGTTAATGCCTATATTTTGTTGTGGATGATATTGAATGCTACTTGTTACTGTTTTTGCAGGTATATTAAACTTGTTTACAACACGATAAAAATATTCAGACCCTTCGCCCCAATAAAACAAATTTGATTTAGGCAGGCCAGCTTTTTCTATAATTGAACGATGAATTAAAGTACCATTAAAGGGTTGACTTATCCCTTCTATAACATCTGTTTTCACATCTTCTAAGCATGAGAAGTTTTTTGTTTTCCAAACAAAAGAAGTTTTATCTACATTGTTTATCACAACACTATTTAGCAGTTCTACTTTTGGTCCCCTATGCTTAAAAAGCATTTCGAGCGCATCATTTTTCGGACAACTGTCGTCATCCATACACCAAATAAAATCATAGCCATTTTCATACGCCCATTTCATACCGGTATGATAACCGCCAGCAGGTCCAGCATTATCCTGATACAATTGAATGATGTCTGTTTGCTTGTCTAGCCAAACACTGGTGTAATCTGAACTTCCATTATTGACTACTAAAATTGTATTGGGTAATTCTGATTGATTTCTTATTGCATTTATGCATTCCGCCAATAAAGTATGGCGATTATGTGAAACAATTACGGCGATTATTTTTTCCATAGGGGTGGTTTCTTAGGGTTTACTATTATCTAGTATCCCAAAAACGTATTCCCATTTAAAAAATTGTTTCTTATTAAAAACAGGGTATTATCACGTAGTATTAAATAAAGAAAATGTGGAAATTACGGTCCGCAGTTAAGCAACTCGATTTATTTGTCCTTCAGAAAGTAAATATTTTTGCCCAGACTCGTGACATACAGCTTCGCCATCATTATTAAATTGTAGTTTATGTCCATACTCGCTCATCCAACATGTTTGTATAGCAGGCGTTCCTACCATCAATGCATAAGATTTTACAGATTTTGTTACCACTGCGCCAGCTCCTATAAATGAATATGCCCCAATTTCATTTCCACATACAATCGTTGCATTTGCACCTATTGTAGCGCCTTTTCGAATTATGGTTGATTTAAATTCATCTTTACGACTGATTGCACTTCGGGGATTTATTACATTGGTTAGTACAGCACTTGGACCTAAAAAAACATCATCTTCACAAATAACCCCTTCATACACACTTACATTGTTTTGTATTCTTACATTATCACCCAAAATTACATTTGGACCAATCATTACATTTTGTCCGAGAATACAATTTTTACCAATTGTCGCTCCGGGCATCACATGCGAAAAATGCCAGATTTTGGTTCCGTCTCCAATGACACAACCATCGTCAATTACAGCAGTAGAATGTGCAAAAAACGACATGTTATACCAATTTAGATGTTATTTAAAAATAGATTAAAAGCTACGTTATTGCTGTTATTGAGAAATTTTTCTAAGGTAATCGCCATACCCACTTTTTTGCAAGTTTGTTGCTAGCTTTTCTAATTGTTCTTTATTGATAAAGCCCATTCTCCAAGCAATTTCTTCAGGACAACCCACTTTCAAACCTTGTCTTTTTTCGATAACACGTACATACTCACTGGCATCATTCAACGAATCAAACGTTCCAGTATCCAACCAAGCAAACCCGCGATTTAAAGTAACCACTTTAAGTTGCTTTTTTTCCATGTACACGCGATTTACGTCTGTAATTTCGTATTCCCCTCTTGGACTTGGGGCAATGTTTTTCGCGATTTCAACGACTTCATTATTATAGAAATACAAACCTGGTACAGCATAATTGCTTTTAGGTTCAATTGGTTTTTCTTCGATGCTTAATGCATTAAAATCAGCATCAAACTCAACAACACCGTATCTTTCAGGGTCGCTAACAGGGTAAGCAAATATCACCGCTCCAGAAGGATCTGCCGCATCTTGAAGCATCTTGCTAAATCCACTTCCGTAAAAAATATTATCTCCCAATACCAAAGCAACACTATCGTTTCCAATAAATTTTTCTCCAATTACAAATGCTTGCGCAAGTCCATTGGGCACTTCTTGTTTTTCGTAAGAAATATTACAACCCCATTGTGAACCATCGCCAAGCAAACGCATAAACTGCGACTGATCATCGGGTGTAGTTATGATTAAAATGTCTTTTATACCAGCAAGCATCAAAGTGCTTAACGGATAATAAATCATTGGCTTATCATAAATTGGCATTAATTGTTTGCTTATGCCCATCGTAATTGGGTAAAGTCTTGTGCCTGATCCGCCTGCTAAAATGATTCCTTTCATAATTTATTTTTTAAGATTTTTTTTAACCAATATTTATGTTGATTTTTTGATAATATTTTTGTTACTCGCCGTACATTCCTTCATAATACTTTTGGTAAGCGCCACTTGTAACGTTGGTTAACCATTCTGTATTTGCCAAGTACCAATCAATGGTTTTTGAAAGCCCTTCTTCAAATTGTAATGATGGCATCCAACCCAATTCCTCTTTTAATTTTGTAGCGTCAATGGCATATCTCAAATCATGACCAGCCCTGTCTGTTACATAAGTAAGTAACTTTTCGTTTGTACCTGGTTCTCTATTTAATTTAGCATCCATTTGCTTACATAATTCTTTAACCAAGGCAATGTTTGTCCATTCGTTATGACCACCAATGTTATATGTTTCTCCAATTTTTCCATTGTGAAAAATCGTGTCAATTGCACTTACATGATCTTCAACAAAAAGCCAATCACGCACATTTTCTCCTTTTCCGTAAATAGGAAGTGGTTTGTTGTTGATGATATTATGAATGCAAAGCGGAATTAATTTTTCTGGAAAATGAAATGGCCCGTAATTGTTTGAGCAGTTAGATATTTTTATAGGGAGCTTATACGTATGGTGATATGCACGTACAAAATGATCAGAAGAAGCTTTTGAAGCAGAATATGGACTGCGTGGATCATAAGCAGTTTCTTCCACAAAAAATCCAGTTTCACCCAATGAACCATAAACCTCATCCGTTGATATATGGTAAAACAACTTTCCTTCCATATTGTTTTTCCAAAATTCTTTAGCCACTTGTAATAAAGTAACCGTTCCAATTACATTGGTTCTAACAAAAGAAAGTGGGTCTGTAATAGAGCGATCTACATGACTTTCGGCTGCACAATGTAAAATTGAAGCAAATTGATATTGCTCAAATAAAGATTGCAACAATTGTTCATCGCAAATATCTCCTTTTACAAATGTATAGTTGGGTTGAATTTCAATATCTTTTAAATTTTCGAGATTACCTGCGTAAGTAAGCTTATCTAAATTTACGATATGATAATGCGGATATTTTTTTACAAATAATCTTGTTAGATGAGAACCAATAAATCCAGCTCCACCAGTTATTAAAATATTTACCATAAATTATTATTTTAAAGTGATTTTTTATTGACTTTTTTTTATTAAAAAAACAAATTTCTAAATTGATTTATTTTGAAGTGCAAAAATAAAGATTAGTTTAGTATTTTTGAGATTATTACAAATTTGATTTTTTGAAAATATTATTTCTAACATCTGCTCCTAAAAATATTTCTCCTAGCCAGAGATTTAGATTTGAGCAATATATTGGGCTTGAGGATTTCAGAGATATTACATGTACTGTAAAATCTTTTTATAATGATAGCGCTTGGAGTGTATTACACAAAAACAACTATCAACTTAAAAAGTCGGTTGGTATCCTTTCTGGTTTTTTGAGAAGATGGTTAATGCTTTTAACCGTTTATAAGTACGACTTTGTGTATATTCATAGAGAAGCTACCCCTATTGGGCCACCCATTTTTGAATGGATTATTGCAAAAATTTTCAAAAAGAAAATAATTTTCGACTTTGATGATTCCATTTGGGTAAAAATCGCTTCTGTGGCAAACCCTAAAGTGGCTAGTTTGAAATGCTCTTGGAAAGTAGCCAATATTTGTTCATATAGTAGAACTGTAAGTGTTGGAAATGATTTTCTTGCCGAATTCGCTAGAAAATATTGTAAAGACGTTAGAATTATTCCAACCGTAGTAAACACAGATTCGTACCATAATAAACTAAAACATCAAGAAGAAAACAATTTTACGATTGGTTGGACAGGTACTTACACGAATTTGTATAATCTTCAGTTGATAAAAAATGTAATTCGTGAACTTCAGAAAAAATATAAGTTTAATTTTTTAATCATCGCCAATCGCGATCCAATGTTAGAAAAGGTAAAGTATACGTACAAAAAATGGGAATTGGCCACAGAAATTGAGGATTTACTACAAATGCATATTGGCATTATGCCTTTAATCAACTCAGAAGTTGAACTGGGTAAATGTGCATTTAAAGCTATTCAATATATGAGCTTGGGTATTCCTCCAGTGGTTAGTCCGGTGGGTGCAAATAAAAAAGTAGTGATTGACGGAGAAAACGGATTTTGGGCAAATGATGAAGCTCAATGGTACGATAGTTTAGAAAAATTAATTACCAACCATCAATTACGTACCGAAATGGGCAATAAAGCCAGGAATAGAATCATTGCAAATTATTCCGTAAAAGCAAATAAAGATAAGTTTTTGCAATTGTTTACTTAATCCGTTTTTCTAGAAAATATCATTTAAAATATTTTAATTTTTACATTTTCTACTTCAATTTCAAAAAATGGAAATTTAAAATAAATGAAAAAATTTTTTAAAAGCTTTTTCTCTTTAGGATTAATCCAGGTATTTGGACTTCTAACCCCATTAATTTTAACCCCTTACATCATTCATAAAGTTGGCTTGTCTGTTTTTGGCATTATTGCCACAGCACAAAGCATTGTTGTATTTTTCAACTTAATTACAGAATTTGGTTTCAATACTACAACCGTTAGAAATCTATCCCAACAAAAAAACAATCATGCAGCATCTGAAAAAATTGTAACCACTGTTTTTTATTTAAAGCTTATTTTGTTGTTTATTTCCTTTGGCATTTATTTCCCCTTAATCTATTGGGTTCCAAATTTTAAAAATCATTTCGGCATTTTTTTATTAAGCTTTTCAATGGTAATTGGACAAACCTTACTTCCAATATGGTATTATCAGGGTACAGAAAAGATCAGTAAAACTACAATACCAATACTTATTTTTAAATTATTGAGTGTTGCGCTTATTTTTATTTGTATTAAAAAACCTGAGGATGCATTGTATGTAAATCTGATTTATGGTTTTTGTAATCTTTGTGCTGGCGTCTATTTATACATCCGCATTTTAAAATCGTATAATTTTTCATTACGACATTTATATTTTTCAAACATTGTAACCGAGTTAAAGGAAAATATGGCGATGTTTTTATCAAATGTCAGTATTGTCGCTTATGCCAATTCAACCATTATAATTTTAAGTTTTTTTATTTCACCAATAGCATTAGGCGTTTATGGTGTGATTGATAAAATTTTACAGCTGATGAAATCAGTGCTTGTGTTGGTTCATAATTCTGTTTACCCAATGATTTGTAATATCATAAAATTTGAAAAAGAAACATTAATCGGTTTTTTAAAGAAGATATATTTTGTTCTTTGGATCTTGGTTTTTTCTGGAGCCGTTTTCCTTTACTTTTTTCCAGATTTAATTTTAAGCTACTTCATTCGTGATTCCCATGAAGGCTCAAACTATTTAAAGTATCTAGGATTTTTGATTTTTATAGTTAGTCTTAACATGCCTTTCAATCAAAGTTTACTGGCCTTAAAAAAAGATTGGTTGGTTTTAAGAGTTGTGTTTTTAAGTTCGATAATTAGTTTATTGTTGAATTTTTTAATTGTGCCGAAATACGGTATAAATGGTTCTATTTTAACGATGTTCGTTACCGAAACAATGGTTACTTGTTCATTTATTTATTGTTTTTTAAAAACAGATTTAATTAAAATTCAAAAATAAAATCCGGTATGAAAATTTGCGCGGTTACCATTTTATTTCACCCAGAAGAATCTGTAAAATATAATGTTTCGAGTTATTTACATGCCGTTGATTTAGCCTACATCATAGATAATACAGAAAGTGCAGCAATAAACAATCGTAAATTATTTGAAGGGATAGAAGGAGAAGAGAAAATTGTATTTATAAAAAACGAAACCAATGTAGGGATTGGGAAATCTTTAAACATCGCATTTCAAATGGCAGAAGATGCCGGATTTGATTGGATCTTAACCATGGATCAGGATTCTAATTTTAATGGAAATGCTTTTTTCGAATTAGCAGCAACAAAATTTAACGATAACAATATCGGAATAATTGGCGCATCAGCACATCAAAATATACCTTTCAAAAACGGCTTTGATGAACATTTCAACAGCAATCTTTTTTTGATTACTTCCGGGAATCTCGTTCGTATAAATGCTTGGAAAAAAATTGGTGGATATAATGAACGATTATTTATTGATGAAGTAGATACAGATTTTTGTTTGAGGTTACAGAAAATGAATTTTCAAATTTTAAGTACTAAAGAAAATTATCTACAACATAAATTAGGGAATCAATTCGATGTAAAATTTCCATTTTCTAAAAACGTTTGGCCTATTGGAATCCACGCTCCGTTTAGAATGTATTATATGGCTAGGAATGGTTTGTTTATGATTAAGCAATATGCATTTAGCCATCCAAAATATGTGTTATACCGACTAAAAAGTTTCGTAGCAAAATTTTTATTTATCTTATTTTTCTACCCCAGTAAATCACGCTACTTAAAAAGTTTTTTTAGTGGGGTGAAAGATTTTGTGGTGGGGAGATTTGGGGGGTTGTAGGGGTTTGAGAGGTTGGTGAGGTTTAAGAAGTTGGTGAGGTTTATGAGGTTTATGAGGTTGGTGAGGTTGGTGAGGTTTGAGAGGTTTGTGAGGTTTGTGAGGTTTGTGAGGTTTGTGAGGTTTGAGAGGTTTATGTGGTTTGTGAGGTTTATGAGGTTTGTGAGGTTTGTCAAGTTGAAGATGTTTAAAATTTCCAAATTTCCAAGCTCCATAGGAGCGACATAACTATAGAAAATGAATAAAAATAAGAAGATCCAAGCTCCATAGGAGCGACATAAATTATTGGTTCAAAAGGTGCGTTCAAGAAGACAAAAACGGAAAACTTCCAACTTATTGAACTCATTGAACCTTTTGAACCAATTAAACATTTTTACACAACATCCAATACCCCTTTACCAAATTCTTCGTTTCTTTCAAATTTCCTTTTATAAGCAGTTGTAAAAAGCGCATCAAAAATTCTACAGTGAATGTAAAAAATGCAACAGTAAAATAGCCTAGTGTGCTAAAATGTTTTTTGGCATATTTCAATCGGCTGCTTAAACTTAAAAATAATCGAAATGCTTTTACAGATGCTGTAGTTCCCATGCCTGTATGTATGGCTTGAATGTGGGAATGGTAAAATGATTTTCCACCTGCATTTTTTAAACTCAAAGAAAAATCCAACTCTTCAAAATACACAAAAAAACGTTCGTCAAAATATCCGGCTTTTTCAAATACCGTATTACGCATAAACATATAAGCACCCATAACCTGATCCACAAACCTACTTTCCTTATGATCCCAATCTGTCATTAAAGTTGGCGGATGAAATAGTTTTGGCCATATTTTCGAAAGCCCTAATGAATGATACATAAAATTTATCGTCTTCGGAAATCTTGCACAAGTAGGTGTTACAAGATTGGATTCGTTTAACAATTGGCAACCTAAAACATCGACATCGTCATGAGCTTCCATATAATCAAAACTAGCAGATATTGTATTTTCCAACAACACAGCATCCGGATTAAGCAACAAAATATATTTGGCTTGACTCATTTTAAAACCTTGATTACAAGCACGTGCAAATCCTACATTTTCTGTGTTTTTAATTACTTGAATTTTAGCATTTATTGGGAGCAAATACAAAGAATCATCGGTAGAGTTATTGTCGATAACAATTACACTTGTAATTAATTCTGATTGATTGGATTTAAAAATCGATTCAACACATTTTCGTAAAAAATCATAACTATTCCAATTTACAATTACAATATCTATCATGCTAATTTTTTTGAATCAATAATAGATGTTGATTTTATACCTAAAGGATTGGGTAATTCCTTGTCAAGTAATAGGAATACCTCTACATAAATTACAATTTTAAGCCAGCTTGAAAAAACGGTAAAATAATGATCGCGAAAAAAAGACAGCATCAATGGAAATAGCAAAAAAGAATAATACAATACATACCGCAACGATTTCGTATGGGCTGCTTTTAAATATAAAAAGCTTTGAAGTGCGCCTAATATCATCATAATAAACAAGGCATAACCCTTTCCAAAATCCTGAATGTAAGCCCGAAATATAGTGTACACATTTGTTGGATAAGGAATAAAAACATACTCATCCGCGATGTCTTTTGTTTTTGATTTGGGCAACAAATGAATATTCTCCGCAAGCTTTACAAAAAAACCGAGTGTGTTATTTCCCGAATAATCTGATTTTTCTCCCTTATTGTGCATGTAGTCCATTGCATTTAATGGACTAACCAAATATAAACTGGTGTACTCAAATGAAGATGAGATATTATTACTCAACCCATTTTCGGCGGATCCTCCTTTTTCATAAATAATACCTACAATCGAAAATAATACCGTGAAAAAAAGCATCATTAAAACCACTTTTTTAATAAAGTTTTTATTATTAATGAAATTATTAATGCCCAAATAAATGGCAAGGATCATAAATAGAGAAGTTCTTCCGGTATAAAAAACGGTATACACCATGGCAATTGTGAAACTCAAAATCAATATGAGCCTGTTTTGCATGGTCCTGTTTTGTAAAAAAACAAAATAGTTTATTGCAAAAATGACAATAGAAAATGAAACCAAATATTTTGTTGGACCAATATCAAGTTCTCCATAAATCAATTCGGATCGTATGCCAATAAATATGTTATCTAGATTCGAGCCTTTATAAATGTTGAAAATGGATTTTAGGTAAAATGGAAGCCCGACTAAAACAATACCCGTAAAAAAAAGGCGATAAAAAACACCAATTTGATGTTCAGCTTTTTCTTTGATTGAATGTTGTTCAATCACATTTTTCAACTGATGATGAATATACACAGAACCCAAACTGAATGCCAAAGTAGCTAGTGAAACGAATATATATGTGTCAAACGAAATGGGATATAATTCGAACAACACAAACTTACTAACTAGAAATTGCATCAAAACTATAATCGCCCAAAGCAATGAAAAAAGTACAGAGGGATGAAATAATTTTTTTGAAAAATAGTAAACGTTGATGATAAAAATACCAAATTGAAAAAGAATAAACGTAATAGGAATTAAGATGTTATTCATTTTTACTTTCTAAAAAAACTATCGAATGTTTTAGTTTTACTTTTAAGTCAAAAAAAACCGGAATTCGACAGTTTTGACTTTTTAATTTTGACTTTTTAATTTGTCCCTTCATTTTGACTCAACCTATTTTTCAGAAAACTAATCCATAAAAGCAACAACAAAATGGCATTGGCTAAAATGGCAAATATCACCGCAGATTTTATTTTACTAGATTTTATTTTCTCCATAGGATAATCTGCATTGTCTATAATTTGCAACAATGGAATCTTTTTAATGTATTGATATTTGGCTAGTTCTAAATTTTTGAAAAGTTCTTTATACGCTTCTCCATAAGCCGAAATATTATACTGTTGCATTTGAGGATTTGCAAGCGCTACAGAAAATGCAGGATTGATATTTGCATCAACATATTGTGCTTTAGACATTAAGCTTGACCCTACATTCTTTTTTAAAGAATCTACTCGAAGTGCCAAAACATCCACCGTTTCCTTCTCTTTTCTGCTTGTAATTTCTGTATAAAAAATTCCGGCTTCTTCTACCAACCTATCAGTAAATACTTTCGAAAATTTTTCGTCATAGCTTGTAATTTGAATCTCGTAAATGCTTAATTTTTTATCCGGTCGTGCTGGATTTATATCTTCCTTCTCCATTTTTAAATAAATATAATGGAGAATACTATCTTGTAGATAATTCATTTTATCCTTAGTTATTCCCACTGGAAAATCAATACTGGCTAACCTTTCTTTTTTATTTAATGCTTTTCGAAGTCCTGTTATTTCTAAATAATAAGATGCTAGCGTGTACTTTTTATTGTTAAATATTTCATCGCTCAACAACACTTTTTCAATGATTCTTCGGCTTTTCATGATTTCGATGATGTTATCTCCATCAAATAAATTACCTGATCCGCCCAATCCATAACCAAACTGTGAAGCGAGGTTGAATGCGCCCGACAAACTGTTATCAGAATTGCCTGCGTCTAAAGCAAAACTCAATCTACTTTGAAATTTTGGCTTGGTTAGCATGGCCACAACAAAGCCTGTGGTGCCGGCTAATACACCCAACGCTACAAATAAGTACCATTTTTTTAACAGCACATTCAAGAAGGAATTTGATTGCATCTTTATAAATTAAATCTGAAAAATTTAAAAATACGAACTTTATATGCAGCCATTAATTTTTCAAAGCCGTTAATACTACATTCGAAATGATGCCCATTGCCGAAACCAACAATGCCCATTCACCAACACCAATTTTATTTCTATTTTCTTTATTTTTTTGTGGCACAAAAATTTCAGCCCTAGTTGTGATTTTTGGATAAAATTTAAATCCCAAAAATGATTTTACAGATTTTACTTTTCCACTTGGAAAAACAACCAATGTTTTCAATTTTCTTGCATCACTGGTATAACCACCAGATTGCTTGATATAATATTTTGCCGACTTATTGCTTCTTAATGACATTATATTTGGGTAATATACCTCACCCGTAACTTTTACCAAATTATTGTTTTTACTTACAGTAATCAAATCGCCATCTTCTAAATTCAAATTATCATACTGCGAGTTGTCTTTAAATACTTTTTTGAGGTCTATACTAATGGTTTCAAACGCACCGTACAATTCATTTTTTAGTTGTTCATTAGTAGCAATGCTATCATATTCCAGATTCATTAATCGTTGAAAAAACAATTCTCGTTCTGCTATGGTAAAAACAGAATTCTTTCTGCGTCTAATAATAATTGATGAACTATCTGCTGATGCTTTAAAACCACCAACACGCTTTATGATATCCGTTATTTTCTCCCCACTTTTTTGAAGATTGTATTTTCCAGGTGTTAATACTTCACCCACAACCATTACCATACGTTGGTTAATTACCCCAGGCAATACTTTCACATGTACAATATCAAATGGCATTAGCATAAGTTCTTCACCCGATTGACTTGTTTTAGATATGTTTACTGTAAATGTTTCTGTTTCTAAATAATTTAAAGTATTGGATTCTGATATCTTTTTTCTTCTCGAAATTTCTATTGTTGACGAATCGCCCAAATCGTTAATGCCACCAGCTTCCAAAAGCAATTCTTTTATCGTTAACTTTTCTCTCCATTGAACCTTTCCCGATTTTCTGATATTTCCCATAATGGTAACATACTGATTATCTTTAAAATCATAGATTGAATATACATGTACCGAATCTGATTTGTTTAATGGAATATCCAATTGATTATTAAGGATTGAATCTAAATTTACAGACAAGATAGAAGGTTGACGACCTTTTTCTAACCTAAAAATATTCGCTCTCTCCGCATAAGCTACTTCCAGCAATCCACCCGATTTTTCTAATAATGATTTTAATGTTGTTGTTGTACCTGATTCGTAATTTCCTGGTCTATACACTGAGCCGGTAATGGTGATTTTATCTAAAACTACATTTTGCAAATTGCTGATGTAATAATCATCGCCATTGCGAATGGTAAACTTTGAAAATGCACTGTCTTTAATTTCTATTATTTTTCTTTCTTTTTCTGCTAATCTGGTAACAACCATTCCGGTTCTATATGCCATCTCATTAAATCCGCCACAATAGCTTAATAGGTTTTCGATATTTTCTCCGCTTAACATTTCATATTTACCTGTGCGCTTTACGCATCCCAAAATGCTTACCCTGTTATCGTAATATGGTATTCTAACAACATCGCCTTCTTGTAGCAATATGTTATCTTTCTGAATGCCCTTGCATAAAAAATCATAGAGATCTGCTTTTTTAACCAACTTATTTCCCCTGATTACTTCGATTTGTCTATAACTTCCTAAGTTGCTTGGACCGCCACACAAATACAAAATATTATACAAAGTTGTTAGCGAAGAAACCGTGTATGTTCCTGGTTTATACGCTTCTCCAATAACGGTTACCCTTATGCTTCTTATTTTCCCTAATTTAATTTGAACCCTAGTTTGTCCAGTTGAAATTGCTCGATATATTGTAGATGCCAGCTTAGATTTTATCTTTTCTGTTGCTTGCTCAATCGTTAACCCATTTACATATATTGGACCAACCGCTGGAATGTACACTTCCCCATTTTCATTTACATCTAAATTATATCGCATTTCGCTATATCCAAAAACATTAACCACCAATTCATCATCTGGGCCAACCACATAAGAAGAAGGTGTAGCTATGCGAATATTGGGTTCGAAAACCAAACTGCTTTTTAAAAACAACTCCGAGCCAAAAACCGACAGGTCTTTATCAGCAATTTCCATTGGCGTTGTACTTGAGCTTCCACTATATGATCTATCTGATTCTTTTGCTGTTGTTTGACTTTTACCAGTAGGCACGTTGTTTAATCTGTCCAACAACTTGCCCGCTTGTACACTTGACAATCCTTTAGCCTTCAAAATTTCTATTGCTTTATCATCATCCATACCCATGCTGCTCATTTTGTTGCGAATCGCCATAATGTCGCCATCGCTGTAGCTATCCACATTTATCTGCGATAAATTTCTTTGCTCAAACAAATTGGACTGTGCCTCACAAATTAAAACAACGAATAAAAAAAAGAAAGTTGAAATCAGTTTGTTTTTAAAACTTCTCATGTGTTAATATTTAAATCAAAAAGCAAAAGCAATAAATCAAAAATGTTGATTTATTCAAAAGCTTTGGAAAGGTGGCCAAAGTTACAGTTTTTTATTATTCTTATTTTACTGAAAATTTGATAAATAATGCGACTTAATATAAATTAAATTAAACAAGTTTTCCTTCAATTTGCTTCAACTATCTTTGCACCCATGCATTACGCCTCAGTAGAAAATATCACCAAGTCATTTGGTATTAGAACCCTTTTTAAAAATATTACTTTTTATATTGAAGAAGGAGATAAAATTGCCCTAGTTGCCCGAAATGGTTCAGGTAAATCAACATTAATGAAAATTCTCGCCGGATTTGATACGGCAGATAGCGGTACCGTGTGGGTGCATAAAGACATTAAAACGGTAATGCTCCAGCAGGATAATGATTTCGATCCCAATAAAACCATTTGGGATAATGTACTTCGATTGGATAATCCTGTAATTAAAGCCGTTAAAGAATATGAGGAATACCTCGAAAATGGCTCCGAAGACATTGATCATTTATCTGAATTAATGTCGCAATTAGATGATTTAAACGCCTGGACTTTTGAAAGCGACCTTAAACAAATTTTAGGGAAACTCAACTTGCATATTTTAAACGAGCGCGTTGGAAATCTTAGTGGTGGTCAAAAAAAGCGTGTTGCCTTAGCGCAAGCCCTTATTGAATCTCAATTGCATGAAGGAAGATGTTTATTGATTATGGATGAGCCCACCAACCATTTGGATGTGTCGATGATTGAGTGGTTGGAAGAGTTTTTAAGTGCACAAAAAATAACCTTGTTGCTAGTAACGCATGATCGCTACTTTTTGGATGCCGTATGTAATGAAATTATTGAAATTGATGACGAAAAAGTATTTGTATACAAAGGCGATTACGATTATTTTTTAGAACAGAAAAGTTTGCGCATTGAAGTAGAGCAAAGCGAATTACAAAAAGATAAAAACATATTTCGTAAGGAATTGGAATGGATGCGCAAGCAACCAAAAGCAAGAACGACCAAAAGTAAAAGTAGACAAGATGCATTTGTTGAAGTAGAAGACCGCGTAAAACAACAAAAAGAAGTTGCGGAAGTAAGTCTGCAAATGAAAATGACGCGACTTGGAGGTAAGATTTTGGAAATGAAGAAAGTGTATAAAAGCTTTGGCGACCTCAACATCATGAAGGGCTTTGATTATACCTTCAAACGTGGCGAAAGAATTGGCGTAGTAGGAAAAAATGGCGTTGGAAAATCTACGTTTTTAAAAATCGCTTTGTTGCAAGAAGCGGCAGATTCGGGAAAAATAAATCATGGCGATACGGTAGTATTTGGAAATTTTAGTCAGGATGGATTGATATATAAAGAAGATAAAAGAGCGATTGAGTATGTAAAGTCTATGGCTGAATTTTTCCCTTTGGCTGATGGCAGTAAAATTTCGGCAAGCCAGTTTATGGAAAAATTTGGGTTTACAGGCGAGCAACAATATACCATGCTCAGTAAATTAAGCGGTGGCGAAAAACGCAGATTACATTTGATGAGTGTACTATTTGTAAATCCCAATTTCTTGGTGCTTGATGAGCCGACCAATGATTTGGATTTGCAAACATTAAGAACGCTCGAAGAATTTTTAATGGACTATCCCGGCTGTATTTTGATCGTAAGCCATGATCGATATTTTATGGATAGAATGGTAGAGCATCTTTTTGCATTTGAAGGAGATGGTGTGATCAGAGATTTCCCTGGAAACTACACACAATACAGAGAAGCACAATCTAAAGGACTGCTTGAAAACAATACGCAACAGCTCATGAAAGAGCATAGCGAAGTAAAAGAAGCACCAGAAAAAAAAGAAGCAACCAACGTTACCACTACCTCAAATCAACCGGTTAAAAAGTTATCGTTTAAAGAAAAATTTGAATTGGAGTCGTTAGAAAAAGATATGCCAGCTCTACAAAAAGAGAAAGAAATGTTGGAAGGAAAGATGGCAACCAATTTAAGTTATGATGAACTTCAAAAAGCAGCGGAGCGCATCAGCGAAATCATCAATTCTTTAGATGTAATGGAAATGCGTTGGTTAGAGTTAAGTGAAAAAAATGGATAGAATTTTGAGTGTCTGATAAGAATCATTTTCTACTTTGATGAAGCGCATTTTAATGGGCTTTGATTGAAAATACATTTGCCTTGTAATAAAATTTATAATTTAAAAACAAGGAGGTTATTTATGTCAACAAGAGCACTAACAAGAAACGGCGGCACAGTTCCAACAATTTTTGATGATTTTTTTAAACCATGGAATGAATGGTTTGATAATGAAAATGTTTTACTAAATCGCGTACTTACGGTACCCGCAGTAAACATAGTAGAAACATCGAGCGAGTTTAAACTTTCCATTGCAGCACCAGGAATGAAAAAAGATGATTTCAACATTGATGTTGAAGGCAATATGCTGACCATCAGTTGTGAGAATGAAACCACTACGCATGAAAAAGAACATAAGTACACCAAAAAGGAGTATAATTATTCATCGTTTAGCCGAAGTTTTTCGTTACCAGAAGATGTGAGCAAAGAAAAAATTCATGCAAGCTATACCGATGGCGTATTAAATTTGATGCTTCCGAAAAAAGAAGAAGCGAAGAAAGTAAATGCGCATCATACCATTCAGGTGAAATAATAATTATTGCTTTTTGAAAAAGCCCTCAGTTTTGGGGGCTTTTTTATTTTAATCCGGAAAATTTTTTCAATCAATATTTGATGTTCAAAATGAAAAATAAAATGGTTGAAAACATTATAAACGTTAAAAGATTCCATTAACCCACGGTTTAAACCGTGGGCTATGAAAAAAATTGTCAACATAACCGTTTAAACGGTTTACGGAAATAATACAACGCTCAAATAAATTTTCAGTTAAATAAAATGATGTACAAAAAATGACCACATTGAGTTTAGTGGAATTTATTGCAAAATTTGAAAACCGCTGAAGAAAATACTTGAATCACCCTTAATTCTTCTCCTGTATTTTCTTATCCTTCTGTACCTTATCCCAATATTTTTTTGCTACCAACAACATGCCAAAACTTTCGCCGTCTTCTTTCCCCAAACGTTTATGATGCATTTTATGTGCCCATCGAATTGTTTTTACATACGTATTGTTACTTCTTGTAAACCACTTGAAACGTTGATGAATAATGACTTCATGCACAATGAAATAACCTAAACCATAAAGTGCTATGCCAAATCCAATGGCTGCAACCCAATAATATTGATGTTGCAAACCCAGCATGATGCATAACCAACTTGGAATGGCAAATATTAAAAAGAAGGCATCATTTTTTTCAAAAAATCCTTCAGATGGTTGATGATGATCTTCATGCAAAAACCACAAAAAACCATGCATTACATATTTATGCGTTAGCCAAGTAATGCCTTCCATGATAAAGAAAGTACCCAATACAATAGATAAAAAAATTAGTGGATTCATAAAAAGGTTCTTAATAAGGAAAAAAACATAATTTGTATTAACAACAAATGTAGTGCGAATTTGTTTTGTTTGTCAAAAGTACAAAAATGAAAAATCATTAAAAATAACATGCTAAAAATAAACCAGCATGCATAATTAAAAATAGGAATCTCACCCGTACCGCCCCATGACCAGTAACCCAAACGGATTGCCACCGGCTCCATCAGCCAATCAAAAATTAATGCGAGTGTAGCACCATCCACAATTACAGAAATGGTTTTTAAAATTGGCTTTTTAATCACTTCGTCAGCGTCTATTTTTTTTGCCAATTTAAACATCATCATATGCATTGCACTGCCACAACAAAACATAACAGTAAACCAATTAATCCCAATAATGAATGGCACGTTGAAGATTTTTGGACCTAACGTAGTGCCGTAAGTGTAGTCACCAAATAGAATACCCGTGTTGGTTCCAATGATTTCTATAATAATGCCGATAATAAAACAAGTTAAAAGAAAAACATAAAAAGAAACATTGCGGGTGTTTTGTGTATATAATATCAACCCAAACATAAGTAACAGATTAAGCGGTGATGACGCAATAATTAAATCACTTTTGAAGCCCAAAATACCAACCAATCCAATAATATGAAAAACTATTGCAATGGTGGTGGCAATTTGAACCCTTGTAAATTTATTTAAATCACTAATCCCGAGCATGTTTGTTTTTTATTAATTCTGATGTGATGTAAGCACTTTTTAAACACAGTGGAATGCCTCCACCGGGATGAACAGTTCCGCCACAAAAATACAATCCATTTATTTCTGATGAAAAGTTTGATGGCCTAAAAAATGCGGCAAATTTCGAATTGGAACTTGTGCCATACAACGACCCTTGATACGTGCCCGTTTTTTGTTCTATGATTACAGGATCCATAATATGCTCTGTTTCAATAATGGCTTCAATATCTGTTTTTAATATTCGATTGATTTTTTGAATGATATGTTGTCTTGCTTCTTTTACCATTTTATTCCAATCTTGACCAATATTCGTCGGTGCATTAATCATTACAAACCAGTTTTCGCAGCCATCTGGTGCTTGATTGGCTTCCATTTTGGAAGTTATATTGATATAAATTGTAGGGTCGTTGAACAGTGTTTTTTTATTAAATAGATGATCAAATTCTACTTCATATTTTTCGCTAAACAAAATATTATGTAAGCCAAGTGGTGCAAATTCTTTTTTTATGCCCCAATAAAAAATCAACGCACTGCTGCTGCGTTCCAGCTTTTCAAGCGTCTTTATTTTTGCAGGGTTTTGCAAAAGATTTTTGTACGTATAATATACATCGCCATTGCTTACAATTAAATTGGCATCAATCTTTTTGCCATTTGTAACAATTCCTTTTACCTCTCCCTTTTCATGAATAATTTTTTCTACCCGATGGTTAAAATGAAATTGTACGCCTTTTTTTAAAGCCAATTTGTACAATGCATTGGTTATGTTTATCATCCCACCTTTTGGATAAAACGTGCCTTGATTTTGTTCGAGGTGTGGAATCAAACTCAGCATTGCCGGTGCTTTGTACGGATTGCTGCCATTATAGGTTGCAAAGCGATTGAATATTTGTACCGCTTCCTTCGATTTAAATTGTGTTG
This sequence comes from Chitinophagaceae bacterium, assembly GCA_009885535.1. Taxonomy (GTDB): domain Bacteria; phylum Bacteroidota; class Bacteroidia; order Chitinophagales; family Chitinophagaceae; genus Ferruginibacter. Next base: position 40,480 of record VFKL01000009.1, read on the forward strand.
AATTATATTGATGTAAACTATTAAATAAATAAGGCAGCTTGATATTTTTCAAAGCATTTATTACCCTTTTGTGAAACCAGGTTTTTGATAGATGCAACGAATGATTTAAGAATATTTCACCGATATTATCATACAAGGTTTCTGCTTTGGATAGATATTTTTTTACACTATCGGGTTGCTCTCCCAACTTCGTATGAAATTCATGTGCTAGTTTTTCTCTATCAGCATATGTATTAAGTTGTATGCCATTTTCAAAAAAATAATGACATACAATGTCTACTTCTTGATATTGAAAATAATCTTCAATAGGTTCATTGGCTAAAGTAAAAAGCGCTTCTATATTTTCTGGTTGAGTAAATAAAGAAGGACCGGCATCAAATCGATATCCGTTATTTTCAAAAGCGGATAATTTACCACCTGGATAATCATTTGCTTCAAACACATGTACTTCATATCCTTGTACGGAAAGCCTTATCGATGCTGCAATTCCGGCAATGCCACTTCCAATGATGATTGCTTTTTGCATTGACATTATTTTACTAATACAGGATTGGCTTTTAAATATTCAATCAATTGCGGAAATGCAATTTTAAACCAAGTGGTGTATTTATGCTGATGATTTTGCAAACTATCTGAAATGGCTTGAACAGTCATAAAACAAAAATCTTTTACTTCATTTTGATTGATGTCGATTGTGCCATTGAATTTTCCGATAAATACATGATCAAATTCGTTTTCACACAAACCATTATCAAATTCGGCTTTATATGTAAAAGAAAATGCGAAATCCAAATGCGAATCAAATCCCATTTCTTCCATCAATCTTCTATGCGCTGCATCAATGGTAATTTCACCAGGCATGGGATGACTGCAACAAGCGTTTGTCCAAAGGTTTGGACTATGATATTTATTAGAAGCCCTTTGTTGTAAAAGCATTTCGCCTTTCTCATTAAAAATAAAAATGCTGAAAGCCCGGTGTAGTAAAGCTTTTTGATGTGCTTCGATTTTTTCCATCGAACCAATCACTTCATCATTTTCATTCACCAATATAACTTCAGCAATGGGTGTAGTAATCATAACATATTTAACTGACTTCTTAATCCAGCTTTAAAAACGATATACATTTTGGCATAATTTGGAATCCTGATTCTGTCTTCTAAAATTGCCGCTGGTTGAACACGTTTTATTTTTTGAAATAATGAACGATAATATTTGTAAGCCACGTAAACACCGAATCTTGCGCTTTCAGGTAATTTTAAAATACCTTCGTATGCCAATTCAAAATCTTTTGAAATGTCTGCCTCAATTTCGTTTTTCATGGCTTGTGAAAAATTATTAAAATCCACTCCAGGAAAATATATTCGGTTCAAGTGTTCGGAATCTGCTTTTACGTCACGCAGAAAATTTACTTTTTGAAAAGCAGCACCTAACGCACATGCATAAGGTTTAAGTTGTAAATAACTTTTTTCATCCCCTTTACAAAAAACGTATAAACACATCAATCCAACTACTTCTGCACTTCCGTAAATATATTCTCGATATCCTGCATCATCATATTTTACCTGACTTAAATCCAACTCCATACTTTTGAAAAAAGCTTCAATCAAATGGTGGTCTATGTTGTACTTATTTACTACAAATTGAAAGCTGTTTAAAATTGGATTTAAACTAATACCACGTTCAATGGCTAAATAAGTTTCTTTTTTAAATTCTGCAAGCAAAACAGCTTTGTCGTACTCATGAAAAGTATCCACAATTTCATCCGCAAAACGCACAAATCCGTATATCTGATAAATGGGTGTTCTTAAATCTTTATGAAGCAAATGAATGGCGCTGCTGAAAGATGTGCTATATCTCTCCGTAGTTATTTTACTGCATTCGTTACTTACATTTTGAAAAAGCTGCATCATAAATCAACTTATTTATACTTCTTTATTATTTCTTTTGAAACCACTTCTCCACTAATTAATGAAGGAGGCACACCTGGACCAGGAACAGTAAGTTGTCCGGTATAATACAAATTACTTACTTTTTTGCTTTTAAGCGATGGTTTTAAAATAGAAGTTTGCATTAACGTGTTGGCTAATCCATAAGCATTGCCTTTAAACGCATTGTAATCTGCTTTGAAATCACTTACCGCATACGAGCGTTTGTAAATTATGGCAGACTTAATTTCTTGTCCGATTCTATTTTCGTATCGGGTTAATATTTTTTCGAAATACTTATCTCTAGTGGCCTCGTCGTCACCTTGTAAATCTGCAGCAATTGGTATTAAAAAAAATAAATTTTCACAACCTTCTGGAGCTACTGTTGAATCGGTAACCGATGTTGCACTTACATAAAACAATGGTTCTGTTGGCCATTGCGGGTTATCATAAATTTCAGACCCATGCTTTTCAAAATCAACATCAAAAAACAACGTGTGGTGCGTTACATTATTCAGTTTTTTATTTAACCCAACATAAAAAAGTAAAGACGAAGGCGCCATTACTCTTTTATCCCAGTAAGATTCGCTGTAAGATTGATATTCTTTGGATAATAAATTAGACTCAATAAAATGATAATCTGCACCACCTATAACCACATCTGCATCAAAATCAATTGGCTGATTATTGAATGTAGCTTGTACTTTTTTAGCAATGCCATTTTCTACCAGAATATTATTTACATCATGGTTGAATTTAAATTTCACACCAAGCTCAACCGCAAGTTTATGCATGGCAGAACCAATATTGAACATACCGCCTTCAGGATACCAAGTTCCCAATTTAATATCGGCATAATTCATCAAACTATATAATGCAGGAATATCAGCAGGTAACGCACCTAAAAAAAGCACCGGAAATTCCATCAACTGAATTAGCTTTGGATTTTTAAAATATTTGCGCACATGTTGTTTCATCGATGTAAATACATCAAGTTTAAACAACCCTTTTGCCAAATCCATATCCAAAAACTCGGTAAGACTTCTACTCGGCTTGTGCACCAATTTATGAATGCCCACATTATATTTGTATTCCGCTTCTTTTAAAAATAAATCCAATTGAATTCCACTTCCTGTTTCTATGGATTCAAATAAAGATTTGAGTGCTTCGTAATTTGCGGGAATATCTATGTGCTGATCATCGTAATAAACTTTATACGAAGGATCTAAACGGAGGAGGTTATAGTATTGATTGACTTTCTTACCAAAGCAATTGAAGTATCTGTCAAAAACATCGGGCATCCAATACCAACTTGGGCCCATATCAAAAGTGAAACCATCTTGAGAAAACATTCTACCTCTTCCACCGGGTAAGTCGTGCTTTTCGAGAACAGTAACATCCCAGCCAGCTTTAGCCATAAAAGATGCAGCAGACATGCCGGCAAAACCACTTCCAATTACTACAATTTTTTTCACGAACGCAAGATATTAAATAAACGGTTTTGAAGGGTAATATCCTTTAGTTTCTTGAAATTGTAGATTTTAAAAGTTTTCTTGCAAAGTGAATTCTGCTTTTTACGGTACCTAATGGTTCTTGTAAATAATCTGCAATTTCATTGTATTTGTATCCTTCGAAATAAAGGACAAAAGGATTTCTGAAAATATCCGGTAGATTTTGAATGGCTGTTTCAATTTCTTTTAATCTTAGTTTAGATTCTGCACCATTTGAAACCGTATTTTGATTATGGTCAATCAAAAAATCATTGGGAGATTGATCAAAAACCACATTTTGACGAGATTTTTTACGGTAATCGTTGATAAATATGTTACGCATGATGGTGTACATCCATGCCTTGATATTGGTACCAACGTTATATTTATCCTTATTGGCTAACGCCCTGAAAATAGTTTCTTGGGTTAAGTCTTTTGCTGTTTCATTGTCACGGGTTAAAGTAAAAGCGAATGGCTTTAAAAAATCAACGTTTGAGGTTAAGATTTGTTCAAATTCTTGATTAGACATATTATTCTGTTTAACTTTTGAATGCCAAAGCTAAACAAGAATATTTAAGTAGCGAAATTTTTGTTTAAGTATTTTTAAAAATAGTTCTACAAATCAGAAATAAATTGCATGACTTCAGTAATGCTTCTTTTAAATGTAACGGGCGGATGGATTTTCTTCTCATAATTTTGTGTAAGTTGACCTGAAATAATGCAAGGGGTATCTGCAAAATTTTGAGAAATGTTGTTCATGAACTTGTCGAAATTAAAGTTTTGTCCGGGGCGGGTAATATGGCAATATAAATAGTCTGGTTTTTTTACTTTTACTACATATCCAACATCAGCCAAAGGAACATTGCATCCCAAATAAATTACGTTTACGCCTCTATTTTTTAAAAGGTAGTACATAAATAAAAGGCCTAATTCGTGGTATTCAGCTTCAGGAAGGAAAAGTAAAATTGTTTTATTTGATATTAAAGGGGTAGAAATGCGATCGATTCCTACAATTAATTTTTGACGAATAATGTTGGTTACCAAATGTTCTTGGGCTGGATTGATGTGGTTTGTTATCCATAGCATACCAATTTTTTCCATGTAGCTGAAGATGATTTGGGTAATGGTTTTTTCTATCCCTTTTGTTGCGATGTGTGAATCTATCGCTTGAGCAAAATCTTCTGTTTTTAATTCAATCATGTATTTCACCAGCTCGTTTACAGATTTTTCTTTTTGTGCATCTTGCTGATTAAGATTTAAAATTTTGTCATTGACTTCATCAGCGTTCATTTTATCAATATGCGATATTTTGTATCCATATTTATTGAGTAACGCGATGTTCAAAATCGTTTTTAATTCCTCATTGGAATAATATCTAATATTGGTAAATGTTCTGCTTGGTTTTAAAAATTGATAGCGTTGCTCCCAAATGCGTAAGGTGTGCGCCTTTACTCCTGATAAATTTTCTAAGTCTTTTATTGTAAATGCATTCATAAAATGTTTTTTATATAAACAACAAAAAGTTCAATTTGTTTAACTATCAAAATATAATTGGGGATTAAACTTAAAAATAAACGTGATTTTCTGCAGAAATTCTGATGAAATGAACTTTATATACAAATAAGGGGATGGTAGATTTGTGGTTTGTTTGGTGTTTGGGGTTTGGAGTTTGGCGTTGGAAGCATTTTCCATTTTGGAATATTAGAAACTAAATACTGGTTTAGATTTCATTTCATTTTGATAATTTAACACCAAACGCCAAACACCAAACGTTTTGGATAATTGAAATTGGATGCTTGATGCTGAAATTGATTTCGTTACAATTGAAGATTTCAACACCAAACACCAAACGCCAAACACCAAACGTTTTTAACCTCTTTTATAAATCGAAAAACATGAAACCATTCTTGCTTTTAATTAGTCTACTTACCCTAACCTTTCCAAAAGTCTATTCTTGGGGGTTTTATGGGCATGAGCGAATAAATTATTATGCCGTTTTTTTATTACCGCCGGAGATGATGGTATTGTACAAACCTAACATTCGGTTTTTACAGGAGCACTCGGCAGATCCAGATAAGCGGCGTTATGCAGTGCTTGAGGAAGGACCACGACACTACATTGATATGGACCACTATGGTAAATTTCCATTTGATAGCTTGCCTAGAAATTGGAAAGACGCCGCTGAAAAATTTACGCCAGATAGTTTGCAAGCACATGGAGTTGTGCCTTGGCATATTTTAATCATGATGAACAGATTAACCAAAGCATTTCGAGAGAAAAACTTTGCTTCCATCATGAAAAACAGTGCAGAAATTGGGCATTATATTTCTGATGCGCATGTGCCTTTGCATACGAGCAGCAATCACAATGGTCAATATACCAATCAACGCGGCATACATGGATTTTGGGAAAGTAGGGTGCCAGAATTATTGGCCGAAAAGGAGTTTGATTTTTTTATTGGGAAAGCGGCATATGTGCAATCTCCGGGCGATTATATATGGCAAAGGGTTATGGAAAGTGCTTTGGCGGTGGATAGTGTTTTACAATTCGAAAAAAAACTCAACAACGAATTTAAGGAAGATCAAAAGTATTCGTTTGAAAATAGAAATGGTAAAACAATTCGCCAATATTCGAGTACTTATACAAAAACATATAATCAATTGTTAGATGGTATGGTAGAACGAAGAATGCGTCAATCAATTTTTTCAGTGGCTTCTTTTTGGTATACGGCTTGGGTAAATGCAGGCCAACCCAATTTAAAAAAATTAGCTAAAAAAGAATTTACTTTAGACGAGTTAGCCGCATTCGAAAAATTAAATGATGCTTGGAAAACAGGAAGTGGAATAATTGGAAGGGAAGAGTGATGGAGGAAGGATGCAGGATTATGGATTATGGATACTTGATGCTGGATGCTTGATTGCATTTCGTTTCAATTTGCAGCTTTTGATTTTTTCGAAATTTGAGTGACAATCATTTCCATTTAAACCCGGATTTTGCAGTTGGAATCGTGATGAAAGGGAAAAAGGCAATAAAGACGAGTGTTTGAGTAGATTTTTTGGTCGAGAGCATATTGAAATATGATAAGATC
>VFKL01000084.1 GCA_009885535.1 Chitinophagaceae bacterium
AACACGAAAAAACAGAAAATAAACACATTAGTCAATTGTAAAAAAATATATGATAAAAAATTTGTTCTTTGCAATGTTTTATCAATTGAATTTTGATGTTTTTGAATTTCGACTAATGAATTTTAATGTACCTAAATTGATTAAATGTTTAATACCATAATAATTGAGGACGACTTAAAGCAAGTCGCTGAAATAAAAAAAATCGTAAAACAGCATTGCCCTCAAATCGAATTGATTGGCGAAGCTTATGATGTTGAGTCGGCTTATTCATTAATAAATGAGTTAAAGCCAGATTTGATTTTGCTTGATGTTGTTATGCCAATTGGCACTGGATTTGATTTGTTGGATAAATTGATGCCATTTGATTTTGAAGTAATTTTTATAACCAAACATGAATCGCATAGTTTTAAAGCAATAAAATATTCTGCTTTAGATTATATTTTAAAGCCTGTAAATATTGTCGAACTTAAAAAAGCTACAGAAAAAGCCATTAAAACAATAACTGCAAAATATATGAAGCAGCAGTTGGATTTGTTAATGACCAATATCAAAAATGTACAAACCTCTCTCAGTCAAAAAATTGCGGTTCCAACAACAGGCGGGTTTATATTTATTTTATTACATGATATTGTTCGATGCGAAGCAAATGGTTCTTACACGATCATTTACGTTGGGAAAAATGAAAAAATAATGGCATCAAAAAACATCAAAGAATATGAGTCCATTTTACCCAAAACACATTTTTTTAGAATTCACAACTCTCATTTGGTAAACATCAATCGAATTTTACAATACACCAAAGGCAGGGGCGGAAGTATAACTATGGAAGACGGTACTGAAATAGAAGTGGCTACAAGAAGACGCAGCGATTTCCTTAGCCTATTTCAATAAAATTAAAAAAGTCCAAAATTTTCTTTTGATTAAGAAATGATTTCCTTTACTTTTGCACAACTTAAGACGGTGGTTGTAGCTCAGCCGGTTAGAGCACCAGATTGTGATTCTGGGGGTCGTGGGTTCGAGCCCCATCATCCACCCCAACAAAATCAAATCTCCTGAAAAGGAGATTTTTTTTTACTTATTTTCCTTTAACAAAACATTATTCCATTTGTTTCGTTTTCCCTTTATCACTGATTGAATTTTCCGTTATTTTTACAACATGCAAAAAATTGCAAATTTTATTATGCAGAATAAAAAATATATACCCCTTGTCATCTTAATGACCTTCATTGCTGTCTTTTTTACATTTCAATCTCAGGGAAAAAATGAGGAAGATCCCAAACAGCGCTATGAAAAAATATTAAGAAACATCAATATACTCATAAAAGAGGCGCATTTTAAACCAAAGACAATAGATGATGCATTTAGTAAAACCATTTTGAAAGGATTTGTTGAGGAACTCGACGATGACAAAAATGTATTCTTAGGATCAGATATAGAGGACTTTAAAAAGTACGAAAACAAAATTGATGATGAAATCAACGGGGCCAATTTAGTATCCTTTTACGAAATTTTTAAAGTATATCAAAAAAGAGTCAAAGAAGTAGAAATGATATATCCGACCTTACTCAATGCACCTTTTAATTTTAACTCAGCGGATAGCATCCAATTGGATGTAGAAAAAAATGATTTCCCAAAAACTGAAAATGATCGTTACGATATCTGGAGAAAGCGCATGAAATATGCAGTTTTATCTAAATTGGTTGACGCTCAGGAAGAACAAGAAAAAAATAAAGCCAATAAGGAGATAAAAGACTTCAAAATAAAAGCAGACTCCACTATTGAGCGCGAAGCAAGAGAGCAAGTGAAAAAGCAAATGACTCGATATTTTACCACAAAAAGTACCAACGAAACTCAAGATGAATTGTTTAGCATTTTTGTAAACGTTATTACAATGGCGATTGATCCACACACGAATTATTATCCGCCTATCGCTTCAAGAGAATTTAATGAATCAATGAGTGGTCGTTTTTATGGTATTGGCGCACAGCTTAAAGAAGAAGATGGTCATATCAAAATAGGAACATTGGTTTCTGGTGGTCCAGCTTGGAAAGGTGGCGAATTAAAAGAAAATGATGAAATTATTAAAGTAGCTCAAGGTGCTGGCGTTCCCGTAGATGTAACTGGATATTCGGTTTCTGACGCTGTAAAACTCATTAGAGGAGCCAGTAAAGGTTCTGAAGTTCGTTTAACGGTGAAAAGAATTGATGGAAGTATTCATGTCATCAAAATCATTAGAGATGAGGTAAAACTAGACAATACATTTGCTAAATCAGCTATTGTAAATGGTAAAAGTAAAATAGGATATATCTATCTTCCAGAGTTTTATGCCGATTTCGAACGTCCTAATGGGGCAAGATGTGCTGTGGATATCGCCAAAGAAATTGATAAATTAAAAGCAGAAAATGTAGAAGGGATTATCCTTGATTTGCGTGGAAATGGTGGCGGTTCTCTTTACGATGTGGTTCAAATGGCAGGATTATTTATAAAAAATGGTCCGGTTTGTCAAGTTAAAGGACGAGATGAATCACCCAATATCTTAAAAGATAAAGATGATAAAATACAGTACAGCGGTCCATTGGCTGTAATGGTAGATGGTACAAGTGCTTCTGCTTCTGAAATATTTGCAGCAGCCATTCAAGATTATAAAAGAGGCATCATCATTGGAGCAAATTCAACTTATGGTAAAGGTACCGTTCAGCGTATGATTTCCCTAAACCCTGAAGGTGAACTTTCTATTCTCGCTGATAAAAATGGTGATGATTTGGGGAATGTAAAAATCACCCTACAAAAATTTTATAGAATTAACGGAGGAGCAACACAGCTTCGTGGTGTAGTTCCAGATGTAATAATACCTGATCGCTACGACTTTTTAAAATATCGTGAAAAAGATGTACCAAGCGCATTGGGCTGGGACGAAATTCCAAAAGCAGATTACAATGTAGAACCTAATGATTTTAATACAATCGTCGACGAAGAAAAAAATGAACTGATAAAAAATGATCGATTTTCAAAGCTGAAAAAAAGTCTTGAACAATTAAATTTAAGATCTAAAAAAGCATATTCTCTAAACATCAATCAGTACAAAATAGAGCAAAAAGCATTTAAATCTTTAATTAAAGACATAGATGAACTTTCCAAATTGACTAAGTCTCTTGAATTTAAAAATCTTAATGCAGATACAGCCACAATAAATAGTGCGCAAGATAAAATTGATAACAATAAACAATGGATGAAATTTAGGGTGAACGACATTTACATCAATGAATCGGTGAATGTTATTGAGAAAATGATCACTCAAAATAATATGGTTAAAATTGATGGAAAAAAACCTTAACATTACATTGAATCTCTTTTAATATTCAAAAAATATCCATTGAGTAAAATAGCCCTTTTTCCTGGAACATTCGATCCCATTACATTAGGTCATACTGATATCATTAATCGGGCTTTGCCTATGTTTGATAAATTGTACATTGGCATCGGCAGAAATACCAATAAGCAACCCATGTTTGATGAATCAGTTCGTTTAGATTGGATTAATAGCATTTTTGCCAATAATCCGAAAGTGGAAGGATTGGTTTATGAAGGATTAACGGTTGATTGCTGTAAAAAAATTGATGCGAATTACATTTTAAGGGGCATCCGTTATGTAAGTGATTTCGAATATGAAAAAGCGATTGCAGATATGAATAGGAGCTTGGATCAGCACATTGAAACGGTTTTTCTGACTTGTTTGCCACAGTACACTTCTGTAGCATCTACACTAATCAGAGATGTTTTAAAATACAATGGAGATGTTTCGGCGTTTCTTCCTGAAGTGGTGTATAAATCTATCATGGATAAAAAGCAAGGTTAAGCTTCTTTAGATTTCAAAAATACGTCTACCACATCTTTTATGGCTTGGAATGAATTTGATAATGGAGTGTTCAAATCGTTAACATCAAACCATTGAATTGCAGTAATGTCTTCTTCAAGCTGTGGAATAGCGTTTCCCTTAAAATCAGTTTTGAAATAATACCAATGGCTAATTTTTAAAGTCATTTTTCCCTTTTCCTCATAAAAATGATATGTATCGGTGAGTTTATCAATGCGTTGGAGATTATTCACCCCAGTTTCCTCTTCAATTTCACGTGCTGCACAAAGCTCTGGTGATTCATTGAGTTCCATTTTTCCTTTTGGCAAATCCCATTTACCCCGTCTGAAAATAAATAACAATCCATTTTTCGGATGTTCTACAATTCCTCCGGCAGCTACTATTACATTGAAATGATTGATAAAATCAGACTGTACACTTCCCAAATCACGATGCTGTATGAAAATGAATTGCGTTTCGGTTTCGAAAATAATATGCGCTATTTCAGCAAAATCTGTTTCAAAATAATTATTGCAAACGTATATTTTATCGGGTATGTTAATTTGCATCAATTCACTATCCGTGATAATAATCGTTTTATCATTAAAGTAAAAACAGGTTTGCATTTTTAAGTATTTTTTTGATTAAAATAGGAATTTGATCGTTAAAATAACATCGATTTATTTCACGAGAAATGAGATGTTCATAATTTTTTCATGCATTGTAAAGATAGGTTTCTATAAGTAATTATATTTGTGTTATGACTAACGAAAAATCAGTAGCTGCTAGATTACTACAAGTAGAAGCCGTAAAATTAAATCTCGAAAATCCATATACATGGGCAAGTGGTTGGAAAAGTCCAATTTACTGCGACAATAGAAAAGTATTGTCGTTTCCCTACGATCGTGATTTTATTAAAAGTGAATTGTGTAGTGTAATATTTGAGCAGTTTCCTGATGTAGATGCGATAGCTGGTGTGGCAACTGCCGGAATTGCCTGGGGCGCAATGGCTGCCGATCAACTGAAACTCCCATTTTTATACGTTCGTCCAAAGCCTAAAGAACATGGTTTGGGCAATCAAATTGAAGGGAATTTAACACCCGGACAAAAAATATTGGTGGTGGAAGATTTGATTTCTACCGGAAAAAGCAGTCTCCAAGTTTGCGATATCCTAAAACAGTCAGGCGTAGAAATTGCCGGAATGGTGTCAATATTTAATTACGGATTCAATCAAGCTACAACAGCATTTGAAGAAGCAGGAATAAAATTGGTTTCGTTAACGAATTATGCGGCCTTGGTTGAATTGGCCATAGAAAATGAAACAATATCGCCAGCATTACTTACTACATTAAACAACTGGCGCGAAAATCCTGCTGAATGGAAAGGCGTATAGAGGAGATATTTAATTTTTAATTGAAATAATATTGAACCATCGCCTTTAAAATGGCGATAGTTTTTGTTTGGTTTTGTATTCGAAAGGCACAATCTTGAAAATATTCGCTTTCCCTGCCTTTATTTTCCCTTTGGCACGAATCTCCACTTCTTTATTAAACAACCCCATCAAGCCATTTTTGATGATATTCTTCATGTCCACATCAACCTTAATCGGTAAACTAAACTTATCTCTTTTAGGTATCCTAATCTGCACGTTTTGGTCTACATGTCCAAGATAATTATCATTAATAAATAAATCCATTTCTGTGTGGTTCAACTCCATTCCAAAATTGTTTGGGTTGTAATAAACCAAGCTCAAAGAAAGGGTGGTTTTATTAAATCCTACTTTATCCAATTTCACATCTTTATATTCTTTGAATTCTAAATCTTTAAACCCAGTACAAGAAAAAATAAAAAAACTCAATGATATAATTACTAAAAAAGTATGTATTTTAATTTTCATTTGTTTATAATTTTTAAAAAAGCTAATTGATTAGGTAAGATAAATTTTTTTTCCAGATGGGGTTTGAAACCACGCTCATAGAAATTTCAATGTTTAAATTTTTGTAAAGATAAGCATCCAGTTGCAAAGAATAAACTTCGTTTCTTTCCATTTAAGCGAAAAAAGAGTGGGCTCGAATGGAATGTTGTAAAAACTTTTTTGAGCCTTTAAATCAAGCTTTCACAATAAATAATTTAGACAAGATTATTAGCATTTTGATTGAAATGCATGCAATTATTATCTCGTTTTATTATAAAATAAATACTAAAATAAAAATCATTATAAAAATTACATAATTAATTGAAAAAGAAACGTTTAAAGTATATTAACTAATATTTAATAATAAAAAAATAGTAGCAATTATCCTAAAAATTTATCTATAATAACTAAAATTGTATTTATAAAAATAAAATTAGTATAATTAATTGATTATAAATCAAATGAGTTGAATTAATTCATATAAAATAAAATATAGAATATTGCGTAAGATAATATATCAATATGAAAACTGAATTTTTCTTAGAAATGGACATAAAATAAATGATAAAAATAAATATCTATTAAAATGCTTTGATTTAAATTTTGAAGTTTCTATGTTTGTCTCAGAAACTATATAAGAAATTATTTTTTTCTTTTGATTCCATATTTTTCCTCTTCCTACCGCTCAACCAAAATCATTTTTCAATTTATTTTGTCATTTTATAAATATAATTAAATATCTATTTCAAAAAAACTGATTTCTATTTGCTGGGTTTGTGATGCGTGTTTTAGATTTAACGAATAAATTTATTTGCAATATGAATAAAATTTGTTCAAAAAATTTCTGTTCTTTACAAAAACAAGTAGGTTATTCAAACAATCAGAAAGTAAGGAAATAAAATTGTAAAAGGTTTTCAGCTATGCTAAATCTCTTTTGCATCGCAACCGATGGCTCCAATAATCCATCGGTTGCACCTTACCTGAATTGTAACAAAATAGTGGTGAGCAGACATCCCCCATTGTCTGTTTGTATGAAGTAGTTAAACGCTTTCTTTGGGGGTTTATGAATCGAGAGATTCAAACATCAAGCTGCATGTCTATGCGGCTTTTTTTTATTTCTTTACGGGTGTTGCATTGTCAAAATGCGCTTTTATTTTTTCAATCATTTTAAATGTAGCCGGACAATAATCGATGTTTTGCTTGTGTACGTGCGCATAATCGGCCCATTTTTTCTTGGTTAAATGCGGAAATCCTGAACAATCTTCTGGTCTTATTTCATAAATACTACACTTATTATCGGTTAAATTTAAAAACTGACAAGGCTGTGTCGTGTTTACCATGTCTTTATTTCGGTCTTTTTTCAACCATTGTTTCTCAAATTCCAATGGTGTTTGATTGAAATGCGCTGATATACGCTTAATATCTTTTGTGGTAAACGTTGGCGTCATTTTTTTGCAACAATTCGCACAGGTTAAACAATCAACCTCTTTCCAAACTTCTTCCGCAATTATGGGCGTAAGTTGATCAATCCCTTTAGGAGATGCTTTTTCTGTTTTGGTAATAAACCTTCTGAACTCTTTTCTATAAAGCGTTAACCTTCTTTTGAAAGATCTAAAATTTACGGGAAGCATCAGCTTTTTTGTTTAAATTTTGAATAAATTACAAAACGAAAATAATGTTTAATTAAATGGTAACCTCATTCCCCCCAAAACAATGCTATAAATGATGTGGGATTCCTTCAAAAAAGGTTTTAAAGCTTGGTTACAACTCGAAAAATCGTTGTCCGATAATTCTGTTGATGCGTATTTACATGACATAGATAAACTTACCGCCTTTTTGGAGCTTCATGATTTAAAAAAATCACCTAACGACATTGATTTAAAATTGCTTGAAAATTTTGTAAAATGGATTCATGAACTGGGCATGACAGCCACTTCTCAAGCAAGAATTATTTCAGGGTTGCGTAGTTTTTACAAATATTGTTTACTCGAACAGCTTTCCGAAAAAGACCCTACGGTTTTGCTAGAAGCACCCAAAATCAGGCGAAAATTACCTGATACGCTTTCTATAGTAGAAATTGATGCCATCATAGACGCAATTGATTTAAGCGCAGCTGAAGGTACCCGAAATAAAGCCATTTTTGAAACCATGTATAGTTGCGGACTTCGTGTAAGCGAGTTAATTAATCTTAAAATCAGTTGCTTGTACTTGGATGTAGGATTTGTAAAAGTGATTGGAAAAGGGGATAAACAACGCTTGGTGCCCATTGGTTCGGAAGCCATAAAGCATATTGGTATTTATAAAAATAATGTGCGAAACCAAATGCTGATAAAAAAAGGCAAAGAAGATTTTTTGTTTTTAAATAGGAGAGGGAGCCAACTAAGCAGGGTAATGATTTTTTTAATTTTGAAAGAGCTGGTTAAAAAAGCTGGGATAGAAAAAAACGTTTCCCCGCATACCTTTAGGCATTCATTTGCTACTCATTTGGTAGAAGGCGGCGCCGATTTGCGCGCTGTACAGGAAATGCTCGGTCATGAAAGCATAACCACCACAGAAATATACACGCATCTTGACAGGGATTTTTTAAGGTCTACGCTGCAGCAGTTTCATCCGGCGTTTAATAGGTGAGTTGGGGAGTTTGCTCGTTTTGTTTAAACCCGGATTTTGCAGTTGGAATCGTGATGAAAGGGAAAAAGGCAATAAAGACGAGTGTTTGAGTAGATTTTTTGGTCGAGAGCATATTGAAATATGATAAGATC
>VFKL01000026.1 GCA_009885535.1 Chitinophagaceae bacterium
AAGCATTTATTGCTAATCAAGAATCTGCATATAAATTAAAATCTGATAATCAAGCAAGAATTGTGTGGGCTAATGATTCATCGAAATCAAAAACGGAATATGTCATTGTTTATTTGCACGGTTTCTCAGCTTCTCAAGAAGAAGGCAATCCAGTTCATCGAAACATAGCGAATAAATTTGGATGCAATTTATATTTATCGCGACTAGCACAACATGGAATAGATACAGTCGATCAATTGATTACACTTACTGCGGATGATTATTGGGAATCAGCAAAACAAGCGCTATTCATTGGAAAAAAATTGGGAAATAAAGTGATACTGATGGGAACCAGTACTGGCGCTTCTCAAGCATTGCAATTGGCTGCGGCATACCCAAATGATGTTGCTGGTTTAGTGCTTTATTCTCCCAATATTGAAATCAATAATCCCAATGCTTGGTTGCTTAATAATCCCTGGGGCTTACAAATTGCCAGGATGGTAATTGGAAGTAATTATTTAACGCCATCAGATACAACTAAGGCTTATGCTAAATATTGGAACACACCTTACCGTTTAGAGGCTACCGTTAGTTTACAAGAAATGATTGAATCTTCTATGACGACTGAAACATTTAATAAAGTGCATCAACCTGTATTATTGCTTTATTATTATCAAGATGAAAATCATCAAGATAAAATTGTAAAAGTAGATGCAATGGAAAAAATGTTTGAACAATTGGGAACAGCTCAAAATCAAAAAGTTAAGCATCCAATTCCCAATGCGGGTGATCATGTGTTGTGTTCCCCAATAAAATCAGGAGCTATAACTCAAGTAGAAAACTATACAGCGCAGTTCTTTAAATCATGTTTAAATATGAAAAATAAATAATTATAGGCTGTCTATTTTTATTTTCGTCTGTTTTAACCTATTTTCGATATTCTTACTCCTTATCCCCTGAAATTTCCACACAAAAAACACCATTTATTTATTTTAACATTTATGTAGCATGAAAAAGTTCTTACTGTTATTTTCGTTTTTATTTTCAACAATCTTAAGTTTTGCGCAAATTTCTACTGTTGAAAAGCAATTAGCGATTGACCTCATTAAGCAAAATCAAATCCAATTGGGTTTAACAGATTTTGATGTAGAAAATACATTGGTTTCGAGTACGTATTTAAATGCTTCTTCTGGAATAAGAATGGTTTATTTGAATCAAACCTTTAAATCAATTCCTGTTTTTAATAAAATGCAAGTGCTTGCGTTTAAAAATAATGTGTTGGTTTCCAATACAGGCAGCAGAATAAATTTTATAGATCAACTTATAAATATTGTGTCAGGCGTTCCTACAATTTCTGCCACACAGGCCGTACAATCTGTAATCATTGATTTGAAACTTTCTACAATAGATTTAATTAAGCCAACGACACAACCTAACGGTAAATTGAATTTTGGACAATTAAATATTTCAGAAGTGGATATCATTGCTGAATTGGTATGGTTGCCCATCTCAGAAAAAAATGTGGTATTAACTTGGCAAATTGAAATTGCACCTTTAAAAACGGTTGATCATTTTATGATTCGTGTTGATGCCGTTTCGGGTAAAGTGTTAGATAAAAATAACTACACGGTGTATGAAAAAGTTAATGATGTAAAAAAAACAAATAATAAGCATGCACATTCAAATGATGAAATTGTTTCTACAAATAAATTGTTGCTACAACAATCGCCTTCAATCGTTTCGTCAGCAAGTTATCGTGTGATTCCTTTTCCAGCTGAAAGTCCTTTGCATGCAAATGGAACTGCAGCTTTAGTAAGTGATCCTTGGAATTTGGCTGGTGGAAACGCTACCTCTTTACAATGGCATTTTGATGGCACCACTTATCATGATAGCACTAGAGGAAATAATGTTTGGGCACAAGAAGATAGAGACAACAACAACATAAATGGTAAAGGCGCAACTTCAACAACAGCACAACCTAATTTAACTTTTGATATTGCACCTGATTATACGGTAGCTCCAACTACCACTAGCTTTCAACGTTTTGCAACGACCAATTTATTTTATTGGAATAATCTAATGCACGACCTTACTTATAATTATGGTTTTGATGAAGTCTCGGGCAATTTCCAAAATAACAACCAAGGTAGAGGTGGTTTGGCAAGTGATTATGTAGTCGCTGATGCACAAGATGGAAGTGGTACAAACAACGCAAATTTTTCAACACCTGTTGATGGCAGTAGACCACGTATGCAAATGTATTTATCATCATACACTACCCCTAACCGTGATGGTGATTTGGATAATGGCGTTATTGCGCACGAGTTTATGCATGGTGTAAGTAATCGTTTGACTGGTGGTCCAGCAAATTCTTCTTGTCTTAGCAATGCAGAACAGGGCGGCGAAGGATGGAGTGATTATTTGGCTTTGATGAGCGTAACCAATTGGGCTACAGCTACACTTAATGATGGTGCAACAGCTCGTCCCATTGGTACTTATTTGTTTGGTCAGGCACCAACGGGCGCGGGTATACGCACTTATCCATATTCAACCAACATGAGTATCAATCCATGGACTTATGGAATGATGACAGGATCGGGTGGGGCAGTGCATAAAATTGGTGAAATTTGGTGTGCTACTTTGTGGGATATGACTTGGGATATGATCGCAATGGATGGCATTAATACCAATATTTTTAATACATCTGGAATCGGTGGTAATTCTGCTGCTTTAAAATTAGTAATAGAAGGTATGCGTTTACAGCCTTGTAGTCCGGGTTATATTGATGCAAGAAATGCCATACTTAAAGCAGATACGATTTTCTTTGGTGCAAAATACAGTTGTGTCATTTGGAAAGCTTTTGCTCGTAGAGGAATGGGCAAATTTGCTTCTCAAGGCTCGTCTAGCAGCACTACAGATCAGGTTGCAGACTTTACAGTAAATGGGGGTGGAAGTTTCACCATTTCTCAAAACGTAACTCAACAATCAGAAGGGTTGAATGTAACATATACGCACACAGTAAATACTGGCAATTGTGGTGCTATAGTAAATCACATCATTCGTGATACGCTTCCAAGCAATGTAATTTACGTTAGCGGTGGAAATTACGATTCAACTACGCACGTGGTGAGTTTCCCTGTTACATTGGCTTTAGGTCAAACCGAAAATTATTCTTTTACAATTACTATAAATAATGGTTCTTATTTCACACCTGTACTTTTATTGGATGAAACGGTTCCAACAACAACCATCTCTAATGTTTGGACACCAACATCAACCACTACAACCAACTGGTCTACTTCAACTGCTCAAAAAACAAGTGCGCCAAACGCTTTGTTTACATCGAATTTAACAACTGTTTCTGATCAGAAATTAGAAACAACAAGTGCTTTATTATTGCCTGCAAATCCGCCCTCACTTACATTCCAAGGCTATATCAATTCTGAGTCTGGATGGGATGGCGGTGTTGTGGAAATTAGTACAAACAATGGAACCACTTGGACCGATTTAGGTACTTCAATTGTATCTGGTGGATATAATGGAATTTTAGGAACTAGTACAAATCCATTATCTGGTAAA
>VFKL01000073.1 GCA_009885535.1 Chitinophagaceae bacterium
CAAATTACAATGTTCACCATTGGAATGTTTTTAGTAGGCATCCCACATGGCGCTGTTGACCATTTGCTGGAGACAGGTAATTTTAAAACTAGCATCAAACCCGGATTTGTAATTAATTATCTTGGATTGATTTTTCTAAATTTAGTATTATGGTTTTTCTTTCCAATTGGCGCCTTGTTGTTTTTTATTGGTTATTCTGCATGGCATTTTGGCCAAACTGATTTAAAGGAATGGCAGCTTAAATCCAAACATGTTTTAAAGAATATTGCCTGGGGTATTTTGATTTTAAGTATTATTCTATTGGGCCATGTTGTTGAAACCAACAGCATTTTGGCAAACATGAATACTTTAGAAATACCTATTAGTAACGTAATGGGAAAACAGATAAGCGTATTGCTTTCGCTCGTTGGAATGACATGGGCAATCTTTGAAAAAAGATGGACGATGTTGCTAAGTAGCTTAATGCTTTTAGTTAGTATCGAGTTGCCGCTTATCACATCATTTGGCTTATACTTCATTGGGCAACATAGCATAAATGGCTGGTCGCATTTAAAACAAGGAATGAAAGTTAATAATAGCGCACTCTATTTGAAAGCATTACCTTTTACTATTGGCGCGCTTGCGTTATTTGCTGCTTTTATTTTCTTATTGAGCAATAATTATTTATCTGCTTTCAACGAAAATATTATTACTATATTTTTTGTATTTATTTCTTGCATTAGCTTTCCTCATGTAATAGCGATGAATAAGTTTTACAAGAAGTAAAAATAAATAATATCCCAAGTTGGTATTTTATTAGTAAATTGTTTTCTTATTTAAAAACCTACATTTTAAACAGTAACCAATCTTCATAATTACTTCTTAAAAATATTAATCATTAACAAACTATAATGTTCAAAAAATTCACCGTTACAGACAAATTATTATTTATATCTGCATTGCTTTCATTAGTATTCTCTGAATATTTATACTTCAATGGCGAAAAAGAAGCCGCTACCTTCATTGGCATTTGGGTGCCGTCAATACTAGCTTTCGGCATTTATTTAAAACTCATAAACAATCAGAAAAATGACTAAATTTATTCCATTTTTCGCTGGACTAATTACTTTACTTTTTTCAGTAGGATTTTTGTTGGCACTAAAAGAAATGAAAAAACAAAAAAGATAATTTTCATTTTAAAATCAAAAATTTAAATTGCTTTTTTCTCTAGTCCGTTTGTAAGAAATTGTGTTTCAAAAACACATCGCTTTTTCCAATCACTTCGATAATGGTTGGACCTTTGCTTAACCACTAGGCATAAAAGATGAAAACAAATTTGTTCTCATCAAAATACCCACCAAAATATGTGGCTAGTTTCCTTATTATTTGAACAAAAATGTATGTTTAATTGTTGTTTGCAAAAACATTTATTATGCAACAATATTTAATTATCGGAGGTTCGAGTGGTATTGGCCAACAACTGGCAAAACAACTTAGTGAAAACAACAACCAGGTTTTTGCAACGTATAACAAAAATAAACCTGAACAATATAATTCAAATACGGAGTTTCATTATTTGAATGTGATGGAAGATGGATTTTCTCTTGATTTTTTACCCGACCAATTAGATGGCTTGGTTTACTGTCCTGGAAGCATAAATCTCAGACCTTTTGAACGCATTAAACCAGAAGACTTCGAATCTGATTATAAACTACAAGTTATAGGTGCCATTAAAATAATCCAACAAGTACTTCCCAGATTAAAAAAATCTGAAAATGCTTCTATTGTATTATTTTCCACAGTTGCCGTTCACACAGGCTTACCTTATCACACTCAAGTAACGGCTTCAAAAGGAGCCATTGAAGGACTTACAAAAGCGCTTGCTGCAGAATTAGCCCCAAAAATTAGAGTGAATTGTGTTGCCCCTTCTTTAACCAATACACCGCTTGCTGCCACTTTACTAAACACTGATCAGAAAATGGAAGCCAATGCATTGAGACATCCATTGAAGAGAATTGGTACAACTGAAGACATTGCAAACATGGCATCATTTTTACTTTCAAAACAATCTGGATGGATAACCGGACAAATTATGCATGTTGACGGGGGAATGTCAACCCTAAAAATTTAGGTGAAATATTTCAAATAAAAATGAATTAAAACAAAATCTGGAGTTGTTTAGTAAAACGTAATATCTAATCAATTTAAAATAATGTTAGAGCAAAAAGATATAGACAGAATCATTGAAATGGCATGGGAGGATAGAACGCCATTTGAAGCCATTAAAATTCAATTTGGTTTTTCTGAAGCCAATGTGATTGCACTTATGCGAAAAGAGTTGAAGCGAAGTAGTTTCAACCTTTGGAGAAAAAGGGTGAACTCTGGTGTTAGTCAAAAACATTCCATGAAAAGAAATCCCGAAATAAGTCGATTTAAATGCAGCCTTCAAAAAACAATTTCAATGAACAAAATAAGTAAGCGATAAATGGAAATCAAATTTGACACGTTGTATAATGCTATCCTCGAAAAAATAGATGCAATTGATCCCATTAAATATGGTCGATCTCGAAATTATATTGATGGAGATGTAAGTTATTTATCTCCTTACATTTCAAGGGGGGTAATAAGCACAAAACAAATTCTGGAAATCGTTTTAAAAAAAGGGTATAAAATTTATCAAATTGAACAATTTGTAAAAGAATTATGTTGGAGAGATTATTTTCAAAGAGTTGCTCAGGTAAAAGATTTAAATACAGAAATTAAACATCCCCAATCACCTATTTTAAATCATGAAATCCCTTCAAATATTTTAGAAGCACACTCTGGTGTAAGCAGTATTAACGATGCCATAAATACATTGTACCAAACAGGCTATATGCACAATCATTGCAGAATGTATACCGCTTCTATAATTTGTAATATTGCCAAATCTCATTGGCACCATCCAGCTCAATGGATGTATTATCATTTACTAGATGGAGATTGGGCCAGTAATGCATGCAGTTGGCAATGGGTGGCGGCGGCCAACAGCAGCAAAAAATATTTCGCAAATCAAGAGAATATAAACAAGTATACTTATTCCAATCAACGAAATACTTATATGGATAAATCGTATGAAGAAATTGAAACGATGGAAACACCCACTCAATTACTTGATACAAAAAAGTTTGAACTACCATTAACTTTACCAGAAAGTTCTTCTATTAAAATCAATAACACCCTTCCTACGTTTATTTATAATTACTACAACCTCGATCCTCAATGGCATAAAGCAGAAGCGGGAAACAGAATTTTATTAATTGACCCCGACTTATTTTCAAGGTATCCTGTGAGTAAAAAGTGCATCGATTTCATGTTGGATTTAAGCAAAAATATACCTGACATTCAATTGTATATTGGCAACTTTAAAACGTTAGTAGAAACGCATCCGATTGATCATGTTTACTTCAAAGAGCATCCTTTTAATTTTGATTACAAGGGAATACAAGAAGATAGAGATTGGATTGCAGAAAAAGTTTCAGGATATTTTCCTTCATTTTTTGCATATTGGAAAAAAGTTGAGAAGCAGTTAAAATAATAAAACCAATGCATTTACATCAGGCAGATATAGAAAATTTAGAGACAAGATACAGAACCACCTTTGTTAATTCACTTGCTGGTTTCAGACAAGCCGTTTTAGTAGGCACTAAATCACAAGCAGGATTGACCAATCTAGCTATCTTTAATTCTCTCATTCATTTAGGTGCAAACCCTGCCCTATTGGGATTAATTAGCAGGCCTGATGTTGTACCAAGAGATACGTACAAAAACATGCTTGAAACAAAATCTTATACCTTAAACTATGTTCATTATACCGATTTTGAAAAAGCACATCAAACCTCAGCTCGCTACGAAAGTGGAATATCAGAATTTGATGAAGTAGGTTTTAATGAAGCGTATATTGATGATTGTTATGCCCCATTTGTGTCTAATGCAATTGTAAAAATTGCGATGAAATTAGAAGACACTATTCCTATTCCATTAAATGGTACAATCTTAATTATAGGTAGTATTCAACAAATTGAAATGGATAATAAATTAGTTGGGCAAGATGGATTTGTAGATTTATCTCAAGCAGAAGTATTGATCAGTCAAGGACTTGATGCATATTATGTTTCAAAAGCAATTGGAAGACTTGGTTATGCCAAACCTTAAATCTGAATTTTTAATTTTAAAGAAAAGAATATTGGTACCGGTTAAAAAAAATATGTCCAAATAAATAACCACATCATATATTACGCCCTGAAATTCTGGACTAATTCAACATTTAAACTTTATACACTTTGCAAGAAAACTCAAAACAAGATATCGCAATCGTATGGTTTAAAAGAGATTTAAGATTTACGGACCATGAACCTTTATATTTTGCACAAAAACAACACCTTCCCATTTTACTCATTTATTGTTTCGAACCGTCTATCATGAATTATGTGGATAGTGATGTTAGGCATTGGAGATTTGTATATCAATCAATTCAAGATATGCAAACCAAACTTATTGATTACAAAACATCGATTGCTGTTTTTAATGATGAAGCGTTACCTATTTTTCAAAAAATTCAAACCCAATACAACATAAAAACTATTTTCTCCCATCAAGAAATAGGAAATCAAATAACCTATAGTAGAGATATAGCTGTAAAAAAATATTGTGTTGACAATAACATAGAATGGAGAGAATATCAACATAATGGCGTGATACGAAAATTGAAGTCAAGAAAAGATTGGGAAAAAAGATGGAAAGAAAAAATGCAAGAAACACCCAAAATAGTAGATGAAAACAATTGGCATTTTTTACACTTAGACAAGAGCTTTTATGCAAGCAATAAAGGAAATGATTTGAACAGTGAAATTACAAACTATGATAAATCATTTCAAATGGGAGGTGAAACTTTCGCATGGAAATACTTAAACAATTTTTTGAAAGAGCGCTATGTCAATTACAGCAAACATATTTCCAAACCTGCATTAAGCAGAAAAGGTTGTAGTAGAATTTCACCTTATCTGAGTTATGGAAATATTAGTATGCGCATGGTTTATCAGTTCACGATGCAGCATTATAAGGATGCAAGTAACAAAAGGGCCTTATCAAATTTTGTATCCAGACTGCATTGGCATTGTCATTTCATGCAAAAATTTGAAGATGAATGTAGCATGGAAATGGAAAATGTAAACAAGGCATACAATATTTTGGTTAAGCCCAAAAACGAATCATATATTTTAGCATGGCAAAATGGAAATACGGGCGTACCAATAGTGGACGCATGTATGCGATGTTTAGTAAAAACCGGATACATAAATTTCAGAATGCGCGCAATGGTGGTTTCATTTTTTGTTTTTAACCTATGGCAAGATTGGCGAGAATTGCATTTTTTAGCAAAGCAATTTTTAGATTACGAACCAGGAATTCATTATCCTCAACTACAAATGCAATCTGGGGTTACTGGCATAAATACCATTAGAATTTATAACCCAATAAAAAATTCAATGGAGCATGACGAACAAGGTGAATTCATAAAAACATGGATTCCGGAATTATTACATGTGCCTGTAGAATTGATACATGAACCTTGGAAAATGAGTTTAATGGAACAAAATTTATACGATGTAATCATTGGAAAAGATTACCCCTATCCTATTGTAGACATTGAAGCCACGCGAAAATTTGCTAGCGATGAAGTTTGGCGTTTTAGAAAAACTGATGCCGTAAAAAAAGAAGGCAGTAGAATTTTAAAAAAGCATGTAAATACTTCAAAAGTCATCAGAAAAAAAGTGAACACAAATAAAAAAGATTCATAAAAAAAATACAGCATTAAAAAAAATGGATACAAATAAAAAAATAGGCGTCATTTTTCCGCATCAATTATTCGAGCAGAATACACTTTTTTCAACATGCGAAACGATTTATTTAATTGAAGAATGGCTGTACTTTAAGCAATATAATTTTCACAAAACTAAGATCGCTTTTCACAGAGCGAGTATGAAATTTTATGAAGCTTATCTTCAATCCAAAAACATTAAAGTCGTTTATATTGAATCAATCGATGTGTTATCTGATATACGAAAAATAATTCCATTTTTAAAAGAAAATGGCGTGAGTGAATTTGAGTATATTGATACCACCGACTATTTGCTTGAGAAAAGAATTAAAGATACATGTGCTACTCAAAATGTTATTTGCATTAAAAATAATACACCACAATTTTTAAATACTGTTGAAGACATCATCAGTTTTTTCAAGGATAAAAAAAGAATGTTTCAAACTGATTTTTATAAACACCAACGTTTAAGCAGAAACATTTTAATTGATACTCAAAAAAAGCCAACGGGCGGTAAATGGACTTTTGATGATGAAAACAGGTTGAAGTACCCAAAAGGAAAAACACCACCTATTTTTCATTCGATAAAGCAAAATAATTATTTCGCTGAAGCCATTACCTACACTCAAAAAAACTTCCCAAATAACTATGGCGAAGTGAATACAAAATTTATTTATCCAACCACTTTTGATGAAAGTAAAAATTGGTTAACTGATTTTTTTCATACGAGGTTTTCAGAATTTGGTGCTTATGAAGATGCCATTGTTTCAAAAGAAAATATTCTGCATCACAGTGTATTAACCCCAATGATGAATGCGGGTTTATTGACACCGCAATTTGTGATTGATGAAACAATTCAGTATGCGATAAAAAACGAAATACCATTAAATTCATTGGAAGGTTTTATTCGTCAGATAATAGGTTGGAGAGAATTCATCAGGGCTGTGTATGAATTGAAAGGAAATGAAGAACGAACAAGAAACTATTGGAAATTCAGCAGAAAAATACCAGCATCTTTCTGGAATGGAACTACTGGAATTGAACCTATAGACATTACCATAAAAAAAGTTTTAGAAACAGGCTATTGTCATCATATTGAACGATTAATGGTTTTAGGAAACTTCATGCTGCTTTGTGAATTTGATCCCGATGAAGTGTACAAATGGTTTATGGAACTATTTATTGATGCTTATGATTGGGTAATGGTACCCAATGTTTATGGAATGAGTCAGTTTGCAGATGGCGGATTGATGGCCACAAAACCATACATCAGTGGCAGTAATTATTTGATGAAAATGAGTGATTACAAAAAAGGAGAATGGCAAAATGTATGGGATGGATTATTTTGGAGATTCATGCATGTTCACAGGGATTTCTTTTTACAAAATCCTCGATTAGGCATGCTGGTAAAGACCTTTGATAAAATGACAGAATCAAAACAACAAACACATTTAAAAAATGGAGATTTTTTTCTTGAATCGTTAGATAAAAAAACGAATGCTGGCTGATATTGATTATTATATTTAGCCATACAAAAATTTAAACCTTGTTAAATCAATGGTTTATGGTGCTAGGCATTATACCAAAATGAATTACAATTCTGGTACTAACTACAAATTCGTCTTCGATTTAAATGCTATAAAAAGTATTTAACCCTCTATATAGTTGAGTATTCATTTCGATTTAATTATAAAAATCGAAATGTCCGTATTCTCAATTCGATAAATTTTAAAATC
>VFKL01000022.1 GCA_009885535.1 Chitinophagaceae bacterium
CTAAGTCACGAAGGTGCGAAGACACGAAGTTTTTTTAGAACAAGTTTGCTGATTAATGGAAAATACTGTCAACCTTTTGAACTCATTGAACAAATTGAACATTTTGAACCACTAAAATTTCAGTAGGAGACTAAAACCTCTTTTAGACACCGGTTTGGAAACCGGCGCCAATGGCACGACGAATAGAATTTATGAAAAATGTTTTCAACCTTTTGAACTCATTGAACAAATTGAACCTCTTGAAATTCGTTTTGTGATTGAAACCTCTAATAAACACCGGTTAGGAAACCGGCGCCAATAGTAGAATACGCCCAACCTCATAAACCTCATAAACCTCATAAGCCTCACAAACTCTTAAACCTCACAAACCTCACAACCTCTTAAACCTCCCAAACCAGCGAAGCGATTTAAACCTCTCTTATTCCACCGTTACAGATTTTGCCAAATTTCTAGGTTTATCTACATCAATACCTTTCGCAATTCCTACATAATAGGAGAGTAGTTGTAATGGAATAACAGTTAGTAATGGTGCAATGATTTCATCAGCAGTTGGGATAGCAAAACTGTCGTTACTTAATTCAGCACTTACTTTATCCCCTTCTGTTATAATTGAAATGATTTTTCCCTTACGCGCTTTTATCTCTTGCATATTACTCACTATTTTTTCGTGATATTGGTCTTTGGTTGCGATAAAAACAACGGGCAAGTTTTCGTCAACCAATGCAATTGGGCCATGTTTCATCTCTGCAGCAGGGTAGCCTTCAGCATGTATATAAGATATTTCTTTTAGTTTCAACGCACCTTCCAATGCAATTGGGAAATTGTATCCTCTGCCTAAAAATAAAAAGTCTGAGGCGTCTTTGTATTTTTCAGCAATTGCTTTTAATTGTTCAGCATTTTTTAAGATGCTATCCACTTTTTCTGGAATTTGTTCCATCTCAACAAGCAATTCATTATATCTTGCGTCTGTAATGGTGCCTTTATGTTTAGCAATACTAAGCGCTACCATTATTAAAACAGCTAATTGTCCGGTAAATGCTTTTGTAGATGCCACACCAATCTCTGGTCCTGCATGTGTATAAGCGCCAGCATTTGATAATCTCGCAATTGACGAACCAACTGCATTTACAACGCCAAAAATAAATGCACCATCTTCTTTAGCTTTTTCTAGTGCAACTAAAGTATCTGCGGTTTCGCCACTTTGTGAAATGGCAATGATTAAATCACCTTTGTTTACAATTGGATTTCGGTATCTGAATTCAGAAGCATACTCCACTTCAACAGGGATTCTGCATAGCTCTTCGATGATGTATTCTGCTACCAATCCTGCATGCCAGCTTGTTCCGCAAGCTACAATCATAATGCGATTGGCATTCATAATTTGATCAATATTCAAATCTACACCACTCATCCTTATGGCAGATTCTTTAGAATCTAAACGACCTCTTAAACAGTCGAAAATAGTGCTTGGTTGTTCAAAAATTTCTTTTAGCATAAAATGTTCATAACCGCCTTTTTCAATAGCCGCCAATTCCATATCCAATTTTGTAATGAAAGGGGTAATTTTTTCATTACCTAAGTTTTTTAAAATCAATTCATCAGGTTTCACAATAGCCAATTCATAATCATTTATATACACTACTTCTTTGGTGTATTCAATAATTGGGGAAGCATCACTCGCCAAAAAATGTTCTCCTTTTCCAATACCAATTACTAAAGGACTTCCTTTTCTTGCAGCAATAATGGTATCTGGATTATCTTGTTCTATCACTAAAATGCAATACGCACCGGTAACACGTTTTAAAGCAATTCGAATGGCTTCTTCCAAAGTACATTCATTATTATTTTTTATGTCTTCTATGAAATTCAATAAAACCTCAGTGTCTGTATCACTGGTAAAACTATAGCCTTTGTTTACAAGCTCTTGTTTAATCAACGCATAATTTTCTATAATTCCATTGTGAATCATAGAGATTTTTCCACTTTTAGAAGAGTGGGGATGTGCGTTTCTATCACTTGGTTCACCATGTGTTGCCCATCTGGTATGACCAATACCGATATTTGCATCGATATTTTTTCCTATCATTTCTTCTTCTAGTTCCGCTACTTTTCCTTTCTTTTTGTACACATTCAACACGCCATCTTTTAATAATGCTACACCACTACTATCATAACCTCTATATTCTAACCTTTTTAATCCTTTCAAAATTACAGGATAAGCTTGTCTATGACCGGTATAACCAACAATTCCACACATGGGATTTAAAATTTAAAAATTGATAAAATAAAAACAAACGCAAGTTAATAAATAAAACGTAAAATGGATGCTCAATCAACTGAAAACTAAAGTAATACACCTTTTAAAAATAAGTATGCAATTGAAAAATAAATGACGATGCCTGTTACATCAACTAATGTGGCCACAAAAGGAGCTGAAGATGCTGCTGGATCGAGTTTGAAACGTTTCAAAATCATTGGTAACATAGAGCCCATCAAACTGCCCCAAAGTACAATGCCAATTAATGAACAGCAAATGGTAAGTGCGATAATGTTCCAATGTTCTCCATAATCAAAAATATGTAAGTTCTGCCAAATGGTAATTCTCAATAACCCAATTAAGCCCAAAATTAAACCCAACAAAAATCCAGTTATTAATTCTCTGCGCATTACTTTCCACCAATCTTTTATGGTTAATTCATTTAAAGCCATCGCTTGAATTATCAGTGTTGATGCTTGTGATCCACTATTACCACCACTGCTCATGATTAATGGAATAAATAAAGCTAAAACTGTAGCGGATTCTATTTCACTTTGGAAAAATTGCATCGCAGATGCCGTTAGCATTTCGCCAATAAACAAAAGTGTTAACCAACTTGCGCGTTTTTTTAAAAGCTTAAAAATACTGATATCCAGATAGGGTTCATCGAGGGCTTCGGTTCCACCAATCTTTTGAATGTCCTCACTAAACTCTTCATTTGCTATCCAAAGCACATCGTCAATAGTTATAATGCCTAAAAGTATATTTTGATTGTCGGTAACGGGAAGCGCTACACGATTGTTCATTTTAAACGCTTCATTGGCCAGCTCTTGGTCATCAGTTGCATTTAATGATATAAAACGCTCGTCCATCAACTCGCTAACTTTTACTTCTGGCTGCGCCAAAATGATGTCTCTAATTCTGATGTCATCCAGCAATTCGCCTTTGTAATTGATTACATAAATAACATCAACAGTTTCACTATTTGAACCGAATCTTCTTATTGTTTCTATAACTTCCTTTACCGTATTGTATTCGTACACATATACATAATCTGGGTTCATCAATCGACCTACACTATTTTCGGGATAACCCAATAATTCCAAGGTGATTTTTCGCTCATCAGGGTCTAATGTTTTTATTAATTCGCGAACCACATTATTGGGCAATACTTCCAAAAAGGCTACACGATCATCGGCAGGCAATTCATTTAATAATTCTGCAGATTTAAACGCTGGTAAATTTTGAATGATTTTTTTTTGTTCGCTTAAATCCAGTATTTTAAATACACTAGCTGCTCTGTGAATGGATAAATGAGAAATGATTTGTGATTCGTAATCCGAATTTTCATAAACTAAATTGGCAACATCACTAATGTTTTGATTATTCAAAAATTCTTGAATGGCCAACTTGTCTTCAGAAGCAATGACTTCTTGAAACTGTTCTTGCAACGATATGAATTCTGGATCAACAGACATGGTATAATTGATTGTACTTAGCTTTACAAAATCTAAATCCCTAATTTTGAATCAAGTTGCAATTTAGTTTTTTAAAAGGATTTTATGATACATCCATCATTATATATTGAACTAACCCAAAAAAAAGGCAAAGCGGTGTTTACTAATATTGAAATTGAAACCGGCGTGGTAGTGGAAATTTCACCTGTCATAGTTATGAATAGCTATGATCGAATTCATTTAGATAAAACATTGCTGCACGATTATATTTTTGAGTGGGGCGATAAAAAAGATAAATGTTGTATGGCACTGGGTTTTATTCCAATTTATAATCACAGCTATACCAGCAATTGTGAGTATTTTATGGATTATGAGGAAGAAATTATTTTTGTAAAAACGGTTCGTGTTGTACAAAAAGGAGAGGAGCTTACCATCAATTATAATGGCGATTGGAATGATGCAACAAAGGTTTGGTTTGAAGTTGAATCTTAAATTTAAAAGAAAATGTTACAAAGAAAGTTGGGTTTGTTTCAATCTACGGTGCTGAATATGATTGATATGGTGGGTATTGGTCCCTTTGTAACCTTACCTATTGTAATTGGATATTTAGGTGGGATGTATTTATATGCTTGGATTGCTGGTGCAATTTTGAGTTTGATTGACGCTATGATTTGGAGTGAATTGGGAGCTGCGTTTCCATTGGCGGGCGGTAGTTTTAATTTTTTGAGCGAAGCATATGGAAAAAAGAAAGGAGGAAATTTGATGGGCTTTTTATACGTTTGGCAAACCATCATCCAAGCTCCGTTGGTGGCAGCGTCTGCCGCTATTGGTTTTACTTCCTATCTGCTTTTTCTGTTACCCAATTTATTGATCTGGCAACAAAAATGTATTTCTGGTGCTGTTATCATTTTAGTAACTATTCTCTTATACAGAAAAATTGAAAACATTGGAAAGATTGGCGTCCTGCTTTGGATTGGCGTTATCGCTACTTTAGGTTGGGTGATTTTTGGTGGTATTTCTCACGGAAATATGTTTCATCAAATTGCCAGTATTTCAAATGATTTTAGTTTTAATACTTTGGTTTCTTTTGCGTTTGGACAAGCTTGCGTTAAAACCATTTATAGCTATTTGGGTTATTACAATGTTTGTCATTTAGGCGGTGAAATTAAAAATCCCCAAAAGAACATTCCTAGAAGTATGTTCATTTCTGTGATTGGAATTGCCATACTTTATTTATTGATGAATTTGAGCATCACAAGTGTAATTCCTTGGCAAGAAATTAAAGCTTGGCAAGTGGCGGATGTCAATCATTTTGTGGTCAGTGTTTTTATCGAACGTCTTTATGGACATACCGCTGCAAATGTAGTCACCATAATGATTTTGTGGGTTGCGCTTGCTTCGTTATTTGCCGTTTTGTTGGGATATTCTCGCGTTCCATATGCGGCAGCCACACAAGGTGCTTTCTTTAAAATTTTCGCTAAACTTCATCCTCAAAAAAACTTCCCTTACGTTTCGTTATTGGTACTTTCCAGTATTGCTT
This sequence comes from Chitinophagaceae bacterium, assembly GCA_009885535.1. Classification (GTDB taxonomy): domain Bacteria; phylum Bacteroidota; class Bacteroidia; order Chitinophagales; family Chitinophagaceae; genus Ferruginibacter. Next base: position 5,255 of record VFKL01000022.1, read on the forward strand.
TTGTGTTTAGTTTATTGTTTAGAATGGGGGAAGTAATCAGTGGTATTTTAGCCATGCGCATCATCGTGCAATTTATCGGACAAGCCATTGGGTTGATGCTTCTTCGCAAACGAAATAGCTCAACTAGTTTTCCTTTTAAAATGCCATTATATCCTTTGCCTGTAATCCTTGCGATTTTAATGTGGCTGTTTATTTTTTATGCAACAGGACTAGCTGTAATTTCTATGTTTTTAATTGTTGCAGGAAGTGGGGTGGTGGTGTATTTTTTGAAGAAGCGGTTTGCGGAGAAGGTTTAAGTCGCTACGCTTGTTTAATTCACTTTGTTGGTTTAATGGTTTAAGGTTGATCGATATTTTGTATTGGCAGTGAAGGCCAAGAAGGTGAAATCCTTGCAGCATTTTTTTGACACGAAGTCACACAGGCACGAAGTTTTTTGTAAAACAAATATGCTAATAATTGGAAAATACTTCCAACCTTAAACCCTTAAACTATTAAACAAGCGTAGCGCTTTAAACCTCTCTATTGTTTCGCGCAAAGCTCGCAAAGGAGCTAGGACGCAAAGGGATTGAATCAAAAACAAAAAGCCACGAAGTTGAAATGCTTGCAGCATTTTTTTGACACGAAGGCTCTAAGGCGCAAAGGCACGAAGTTTTTTGTTTCGCGCAAAGCTCGCAAAGGAGCAAGGACGCAAAGGGATTGAATCACAAACAAAAAGCCACGAAGTTGAAATGCTTGCAGCATTTTTTTTGACACGAAGTCACGAAGGCGCAAAGTCACGAAGTTTTTTGTTTCGCGCATAGGGCGCAATTGAGCAAGGGCGCAAAGGGATTGAATCACAAACAAAAGGCCACGAAAATTAAATGCTTGCAGCATTTTTTTGACACGAAGTCACGAAGGCGCAAAGGCACGAAGTTTTTTGTAAAACAAAAATTTTAATAAATTGGAAAATGCTTCCAACCTTTTGAACCCATTGAACTTATTGAACCTTTTGAACGCATTGAACCTCACAAACCTTTCAAACCTCATAAACCTTTCAAACCTCACAAACCTCACAAACCTCACAAACCTCACAAACCTCACAAACCTCACAAACCTCTCAAAC
>VFKL01000007.1 GCA_009885535.1 Chitinophagaceae bacterium
GAGTATGCTTAATTGTAAGGAGATATACTACACCGGGAACAGCTCCATGCGTACAAGAAATTTGTCGTAATATTCAAATTATTCCGAATGTAATATCGTATCCAAATCCGGCACAAACTACAGTAAGTGTAAATGTGCCATTAACTCAATCACACCCTATAAATGCGTTTGTGTATAATATGCAAAATAATTTGGTAGCACAATTGTTGCAAGCGGGTGTAGTAGGAAATAATATATTGACATTTAATGTTGCAGGATTAGCTCCAGGCATATATAATATCAGAATTTATGTAGGTGGTCAAGTGATCATTTCAAGATTTGTGAAGCAATAAAAAAGAAAAATTCTAAAATAAAAAAGAAGTTTTAAAATCCCGGTTGCTGAAAGTAACCGGGATTTTTTATTTTAAAAAATACGGGTTCATTGCTTATTTTTGCCGGCGTAATTTGATTTTTGGAATGAGATTATACAGGTCCCGTAGTTCAATGGATAGAATAGAAGTTTCCTAAACTTTAGATCCAAGTTCGATTCTTGGCGGGACCACAACCTACTTTATAACTTAATGATAATCAAATAGTTATAATGATTTATTTTTTGAGGGGACGGATGAGGGGACGGTAAATAACTAATTCGAGGCAAATTTATTTCTAATCTCCTCTATATTATCTCTGTTATTGTGAGGTAGTTGAATAATTTGAACAGGATTCTCAGATTCTGTAAATTCTGTTCTCATTTCGGTCCGGCTAAGCTTAGGGAGTACATATTCAAAAAGTCCTGTAATGGCGTTTAAAAAGTCCTTTCCCTGTAGCTTATCGAGTTCGCTCTCTATCTTATCTTTTTGCTTATCGAGAATACTCTCTATAAACTCTCTCTGTGTATGTGTAAACTTATTTGGCGTTTCTGCTAGACGCCCATTTATATTTCCGGAACGACCTTTCTTAAATGGCATAAGATTGTATTTTATTGTTGATATCAATGAATACCTTAATGTATTAAATTTACAAAAAATATAGCATTATGAAGTTTGTATTTACATTATTATTGATTTCTTTTTCAACTATAGCATTCAGTCAAATGACATTCACTGAATTAGTGAAAATTTACAAAATGGATATGGACCAATTTAAAGAGTATGCGATTAGTAGAGGATATGAATTTCATGATTTTAGAAAAGATGAAGATTTAAATGGAGTTCGTTATTCAAAAGGCGAGGGGAAAGAAACAAAATACCTAACGCTTTATGATAATTTTTATGGTAACGGTAATACCGTTGAATTTCAAACATGCGTTTCATCTGAATTATTAAAAATCAAAACTAAATTGAAGAAATTCGGATATACGCTTTATGAATCTAATTTTATGGAAAATAAAATTAAATATGATGATTATAAAAGGGGAGTATTAAAACTATCAATATATACCAAACCTCCTAATGATGAAAATAATTATGTTATCTATGAAATAAGTTTCGGTAAATACTATAAAAATTAATTTATACACTCTTTATTTTTTCGGACCGCTTCTCTCTGGAAATAGAATCTCATCAATCAATAAATCATTGAGCTGATTTAGATAATCTATAACCCATAATTCGAGGGGAATTAATTTCGCTTTTTGATAAATGTTATTAATAACCTCCTCCCCTTTTGGTAAAAATCTTAAATAACCCTTGTTAATTTCTACATACTTTTTTGACCGTTCTATATTTTCACTTTGAAGAGCTTGTTTGATGTTATAAGTTGACTTTTGCTCTATAGCTTTAATTTCCAACTCGATTGATTTCTAGTTGCTTTTACATCTCTATCCAGGTATGGTCGGCCAGCAGTCGAACCGCACCTTCGAACGACTTGAAGGGGCCGTTTCCACCCCATTCCGCGGGCGATATCATGGACAGCACAAAACTGTCGTCCTGCTTGGAGTATAGGAAATAGGTTTGGCCAATAATTGGTTTAAAGGAAAGCTTGGCGGCATAAACCATCATAGAAAGTTCCTTCCTCTTTTGTATTTCCTGCGCCTGCATGGCAAGCAGCTCTATTTGCTTTCTGATTTGATTCAGCTGCATGTTGGTTTGCTCTTCCATAGCCGTTAGGGCCTTGTGCTTGATTACGCCCTCCTGCGTGGGCTTTATCACGACCCCACTTACCGAAGAAGAATAAGGGAGCACGCTCATCTGCTTGTGGTAGATCTCTGTATTGCTAAAATCTGCGTTGTCCTTGATGCCCAGTTGGGTGATCTTCAAATATCCGTTCGGCAAGATATGGTGCATCACATGTAACACCACTTGTCCAGCACGGTAAAAATGTATGTCAAAGTTGGTGGTGTCGGTGAAGGTTACCTTCGACTGGTCTGCCAGCTCCTTGTTTTCGAAGGGATGCAAGAGGCCGTCCGCCTTGATGCTGTATTGTGCGGCAAATGCATCATTTTCAAGAGTTACCCAATTGTGGCTGATGTTGATGTCATCCTTGGCGTCGTTGGACTCGATTTTGTAGAAACCACTTTTTGGACGATCTCCACTTTGATAAACTCCCTTTTCGGGAAACAACTGCCAGCTGGCTAAAAAATTATAGGCTTGAATCATAATTTATGTTTAACGTTTGAAAGGCGATAAAGGTTTTGTCTTGGGCGTAAAAAATTGTAAACTTTACGCACCACCTTGCAATTAGTCTGTCATTTTTCTAGCAAACGAGGCCTCTGTTTCCCGAAAAAATCTTCAAAAGTGATTTTGGTATGGCCGAGAGTAATTTGGTTAAGAGATTCACCACCACTTTATTATTTAAATTAATAACAATATTTTCAAAATAATCCATAGGTTTTTTAAAGCGTTAATAATTTCATAGATTATTTGTTTGGTTCTATTTTTCATCAAATTTTATTTTTAACTTCATAATATGAGAACGATGACATTACAAATGCCAGATAATTTGGAAGTAGACAACAAACAATTGGCTATGTTGTTAGCTAGTAAACTTTATGAAATGGGAAAGCTTTCATTAGGACAGGCAGCTGAAGTGGCAGGCATATCCAAAAGGGCTTTCGCAGAGCTATTGGGAAGTTATAACGTTTCTATTTTTAATTACCCTCCTTCTGAAATCTCAAGTGATGTAGCCAATGCATAAGATTATTATTTCTGACACCAGTTGTTTTATTATTCTTACAAATATTGGCGAACTATCTCTTTTACAAAAACTATATAGCAAAATCACAACAACCATTGAAATTGCAACTGAGTTTGGAGAGCCATTGCCCGATTGGGTTGAAATATTATCTGTAAAGGGTAAAGACACACAGCGATTGTTGGAAATGCAAATTGACAAAGGTGAATCTAGTGCTATTGCTTTGGCATTGGAAATTCCTGATTCTTTGCTAATATTGGATGATATTAAAGCGAGAAAAATTGCAACCCAACTTGGTTTGTCGATTACTGGTACATTGGGAATTATTATCAAAGCAAAGCTTGAAGGTATCATTCCATCTGTAATTCCAATTCTGAATAAAATCAAACAAACAGATTTTAGACTCTCCGGCGAAGTGGAATTACAAGTTTTAAAAGCAGCAATGGAATAGTTTTTTTATTTGTAAAGATAAAATAACAACAATTCCACATCTTCCCAAAAGTTCGAACTCAAACCCGTTAGGACCAAAAAAAAGGTTTAATGGGTTAATAATTTAAGGCGCTGCGCTGGTTTAAAGGTTATGCATCTAATAGTGATTAGTCAATGTTTGCAAAAACTCTACATTTTATATTATTCGTCTTGTTGTTTATTTTTACCTAAATGAATCTAAAACATGAACTACAAAGTATCATTTCAGGAATTGGCAATCATGCAGCAGAGGATATTATCAAAGCAGCAGCCCACTACATTAGAGAAAGCCAAAAAACAAGTGGAAACACTGAAAAATTTGAGTTCACAAAAAAGCAAGAAGCAAAGAAGCTAAGTTCGAACTCAAACACCCCTTTAGATTACCATTTTTATTTCTTTTACAATTTTTGCCAATCAATTCCATTTTTGTAAATAATGTAAATTATAGAATTCGATTCCATTTATGTATATTTATACAAAAATGGAATTTATGATTTCTAGAGCAATATTCGAAGAAGCTAAATTGGCCCTAACGCAATTTCGAGCACTCTGTATTACCGGTCCAAGACAAAGTGGGAAAACCACACTGAGCAAGGCGCTTTTCAAAGGAAAGCCGTATGTAAATTTTGAGGATCCGGTTGTTCAAGACTTGTTTCAAAAAGACCCTCGTACATTCTTAAAGAATTATAATGCCGGTGCTATATTTGATGAAGTTCAACGTGTGCCTGAACTTTTCAGATACTTGCAAGTTTTGATGGATAAGAATACATCTAGGGGTCAATTCATTCTTACAGGTTCTAATAACTTTCTTTTACAAGAACAAGTTTCCCAATCTCTTGCCGGACGGGCAGGATATTTGACCTTATTGCCTTTCAGTTATCAGGAGTTAAAAGATGCAAATTTACCGGTGGGAGATATACTTACTAATATGTTGACAGGAGGATATCCGGAAATATGGTCTGAAAATTTACTTCCACAAAAATGGTTGAATAGTTATATTCAAACCTATATTCAAAGGGATGTCAGGCAATTGAAGAACATTTCCAATCTAGCATTATTTAGTCGTTTCGTTTTTCTCTGTGCTAACTATGCCGGACAAATTCTTAATCGCGATGAATTGTCCAAACAAGTGGGTGTTGATACTAAAACCATTCAATCTTGGTTGGGATTATTGGAGAATAGCTACATTCTATTTCAATTGCAACCTTGGTATAATAATCTAAATAAGCGGATTGTAAAAAGTCCGAAAATATATTTCTACGACACGGGTTTACTTTGTACCCTGCTCAACATTTCATCAAAATCAGGTTTAAAAAATCATCCAATGGCAGGTGCCATTTTTGAAAATTGGTGTATTTCAGAAATAAAAAAGAACAAATGCAACCAAGGCGAAAGCAATGGAATTTTCTATTTCCGAGATAATCTTGGAAATGAAATCGACCTTATTGTTGAAAAAGAAACAGGGCCTTTAGCTGTAGA
>VFKL01000056.1 GCA_009885535.1 Chitinophagaceae bacterium
CTGGCTTATCGCTTGCTTTTACATTGTGCAAAGTGAAATCACTTCCATTGTTCAACTTAAAATGCAAGTTACTTTTGGTGTACCATTCTGTATTATATCCCCATTGAAAATACATTCCTGTTATTTTCAACTTCTGAGCATCTGCATTTGATGATGTTATTGTCAATATTAAAATGAAGCATAGTACTCTATTCATCTCGATGTTTTTAAATTATATGCCAAAACTATGATAAGTTTCATCAACATGTAATACTATTATCACGTCGCCATTATATTTTTTTGTCGATTTTTAATTTGGTAAAAGGATAAAATTTTTTCTTTTTAATCCTGGTGTTTAATGAAAAAATGTCGCATTTAATTGAACTTACGTGCCATAATAGCAATTAAATTGAATTGGATTGTCTTTTGATTTGTTCGAATTTGAATAAAACAAAATAATAAACACATGAATCTAAATAATTTCACCATCAAAGGCACCGAAGTGATTCAGCAAGCACAACAACTTGCGTTTAATCAAAAAAATCCGGCTATTGAAATAGAGCATATTTTAAAAGCGATGCTCTCCATGGAAGATTCGCCCATAGAATATCTGCTCAAGAAAAACAATGTTACCATTAATATATTGGATCAAAAGTTGAACGAACTTTTAGAGAAATTGCCTCAAGTTTCCGGCGAACCTGCACAAAATTTAGGTAGAGAAGTGAATGCCATGATATTAAGGGCGGGCGCGGTGTTGAAAACATTTTCAGATGATTTTATCACTCCCGAACATTTATTGCTTGCGATTTTACAAGGAAAAGATATCGTATCTAAACTTTTAAAAGATGCCGGGTTAACCGAAAAAGGATTAATTGCAGCCATTAATGAACTTAGAAAAGGCAGCTCGATAAAATCTCAAACACAAGAAAATACATTCAATACACTGAATAAATACGCAAAAAATTTAATTGAGATGGCCCGTGCTGGAAAGTTAGATCCAGTTATTGGTAGAGATGAAGAAATAAGAAGAACATTGCACATTTTAAGTAGACGATCTAAAAATAATCCCATTTTAGTAGGGGAGCCCGGTGTGGGTAAAACCGCCATAGCAGAAGGTTTGGCGATGCGGATGGTGAACGGCGATGTGCCCGACAATTTGAAATCGAAAGTGATTTACGCATTGGATATGGGGTTGTTGATTGCTGGCGCAAAATACAAAGGTGAGTTTGAAGAGCGTTTAAAATCTGTGGTTAAAGAAGTGGCGGATAGTGATGGCGAAATTATTTTATTTATAGATGAAATTCATACGCTTGTTGGTGCGGGTGGGGGCGATGGTGCCATGGATGCAGCCAACATTTTAAAACCTGCGTTGGCTAGAGGCGAACTTAGAGCGATTGGTGCTACTACATTAAACGAATATCAAAAATATTTTGAAAAAGATAAAGCACTCGAGCGTCGTTTTCAAAAGGTAATTATTGATGAGCCAAATGTAGAAGATGCCATTTCAATTTTACGTGGACTAAAAGATCGATATGAAAATTATCACCATGTACGCATTAAAGACGAAGCGATTATTGCTGCGGTGGAACTGTCTAACCGTTATGTTACCGATCGTTTTTTACCAGATAAAGCCATCGACCTTATTGATGAATGTGCAGCAAAATTGAAACTCGAAATGAATTCAATGCCCGAAGAATTGGACAAATTAGAAAGGCAAGTACGACAACTTGAAATTGAGCGCGAGGCCATCAAAAGGGAAAGTGATGATAAGAAATTAAAAGAACTGAATACCGAAATTGCCAATCTTTCTGTTGAACGAGATACCTATCGTTCCAAGTGGAATCAAGAAAAAGAAATTGTAGAAAAAATACAAGCAGGCAAATCAAATATTGAAGCGTTAAAGCAAGAAGCCGAACAGGCGGAAAGAAATGGAGATTATGGTTTGGTGGCTGAAATCCGTTACGGAAAAATAAAAGCTCAAGAAGAAATTATACAAAAACATACGTTGGAGTTAGATGAACTCTCCGAAAAAAGATTGTTGAAAGAAGAAGTAGATCGGGATGATATTGCCGAAATTATTGCCAAAACTACCGGAATCCCGGTTTCGAAAATGATGCAAAGTGATAGAGAAAAACTGTTGCATTTGGAAATAGAATTGCACAAACGTGTGGTTGGACAGGAAGAAGCAATCGAAGCCGTTTCGGATGCTATTCGTAGAAGCCGTGCGGGTTTGCAAGATCCCAAAAAACCAATTGGTTCATTTATATTTTTGGGTACAACCGGTGTGGGAAAAACCGAATTGGCGAAAGCATTGGCCAGTTATTTGTTTGATGATGAAAGCATGATGACAAGAATAGACATGAGTGAATATCAGGAAAAACATGCCATCAGCAGATTAATTGGCGCACCTCCGGGATATGTAGGATTTGAAGAGGGTGGTCAACTTACGGAAGCTGTTAGACGCAAACCATATTCTGTGATTCTTTTGGATGAAATAGAAAAAGCGCATCCAGATGTGTTTAATGTATTGTTGCAGGTGCTTGATGATGGAAGATTAACCGATAATAAAGGCAGGGTAGTGAATTTTAAAAATACCATCATCATCATGACCAGTAATTTGGGCAGCCAAATCATACAAGACAATTTTGAAAAAGTTACCGAATTAAACAAAGAATCTGTAGTGGAAAGTACAAAAACGGAAGTGATGGTGTTGTTGAAACAAACGATTCGACCAGAATTTTTAAATCGAATTGATGAGGTGATTATGTTCCAGCCATTGATGAAAAACGATATTCGAAACATCATTAAAATTCAATTGGATGGGTTGAAAAAATCCGTTTTCGAAACAGGAATACGGTTAGAGTTTAGCGATTATGCGTTGGACTATCTTTCCGAAAATGGATTTGACCCACAATTTGGAGCTCGTCCATTGAAAAGATTGATTCAAAAAATGATTGTTAATCCCTTAAGTAAAAAGATTCTTGCTGGAGATGTAGAAAAATCAGTTCCAGTGGTGGTGGATGTTTTTGATGGGTTGGTGGTATTTAGAAATGAAATTGCGATGGAGAGTTTAGAGAATTAAAAAGTGAAAAGTAAAAAGTAAAGATCCGGACCGACTTTGCGTATAAAAAGTAATAAGTGAAATTTCAAAAAACGAGAATCAACAATTTTTTACTTTTAAATTTTTCATTTTGACTTTAAAAAATTTTTAACATTTTGATAAAGAATCTTAAGTAATTAAAAATCAATACATTAGATGTGAATAAACCTCGATTTATGCACATTGGTTTTGAAACTATTTAAAATTTACTATCTTCAAGCGATTCAGAAGTTTAGAATATAAAAAACAAACAATCTACAATCAAATGTTGTTCGATATTGAACAGCATTAATAAATAAATAAAAAAGGAGCAGAAAATGGCATTTAAGAAAGAGGTTTTAGAAATTATTGAACCAAGAGATGTTTTTGTTGGCAACGTGAAAGCTGAAGTTACATTAGAAGAATTTGGCGAATACGAAAGCGAAGTTTGTGCAAAAGCAAATGAGGTGGTTAAGCAATTATTGGAAGATTATGATGGAAGAATACGATTTAATTTCCGTCATTTTCCACTTACAAAAATTCACCAAAGAAGTTTGAAGGCTGGAGAAGCGGCAGTAGCAACTGCTCAAGAAGGTAAATTCTGGGAAATGCATAATATCTTATTTGCAAACAGAAGAAACTTAGGAACCACCAGTTTAAAATTGCATTCAAGAGAAGCAGGTGTAAGTAGCAAAAAGTTTTTGGATGATTTGGTAAACGCAACTTTTGGCTGGCAAGTTCAAGGTGATTTAAAAGAAGGAATCGACAGAGGCGTAAAAGACGTTCCAACTTTTTTTGTAAACGGAACTTTAGTAACGGGCAAACCAACTTACGAAGAGTTGAGTAAAGCCATTGAAGCAGCGTTAAAAAAAGTAAAGAAAAAAGCACCAGCTAAAACAAAAGCATAATTTTTTTCGCAATTGCCGAATTTATTTCAACATTTTTATGATGAAATAAGCAGCAATGGCTGCGATAATTAAAATCGTAAACGTAATATATATCCATGAAGGTGTAATAATCTTCATGGATTTTTTATGTCTTTTACGGAGTTGTTTTTTTAGGTCAGCGTTGATTTGATGCAAAGTAGTAGGTAAAGATTGTTGATTGATTTGATTCAATCCTTCAAGCGCTTCTTTTGCGAAATCGTCAGATTCCAATTCCAATTCAAGCTTTGCTTTTTCCTCTTCCGAAAGATCACCACTGAGGAATTTCAGTATTTTTTCTTCTTGAGTATATGATTTATTTTCGTTCATTTTTTTGTTGTTTTTCCATGATGATCTTCAGGTTTCTTTTTCCATTTTGAATATAACTTTTCACCTCGCCTATACTATATTTTGTTTCTTCTGCTATATCCTGATAACTTTTTTTCTGTAAGTAAAAAGCTTGTATACAAATCCGTTGCTCGTCATTTAATTTTGCAACAGCGAGATGCATCATTTCTATTTCATGATTTTTTTGTAAAAATTCGGTTCTTTCTATCAACTCATCTGCGCCAACATCATTGTGCGTGAGTTCTTTAATATATAGCTTCTTTTTTCTAAGCTCCATTAAGCAATGGTTTTTGGCAACCATGTACAACCAGCTTTTGAAATAATCAATTTTGTATTTGGGGATTTCGGCTATTACTTTAATGCACACTTGCTGAACGGCATCTTTTGCGTCAGCTTCGTTCTTTAAATATTTCATACACAAACCAAATACAAGTAGGGTATATCTGGGTAAAAGTACCTCAAGCCATTTATTATCCTGATCATTTCTGTATCGGTCTAATAATTCTTGGTCGGAATATTGATCAACTATTTTTTGATTCAAAATAAAAATTTAAAACCTAGATGATTGACAAGGCTAAATTTCACAAAAAAGAGCCGAATTTTTATGATGGTGTACTTTTTGAAATTGGCGTTTCTTGAAAATTGTTATTGTGTTCTGTTTGTTGATTCTTTTTCTCCTTGCTTTTCGGCTTGTCTAAAAACAACATTTTTACAGCAACTAAAATCAGTAAACAAGCAAACAGTTTTCGGATTATATCTTGTGGCAAATCCATCGCAATTTTACTGCCCAAAAAACTACCAACAATAAATCCAATTGCTAATATCAGTACAATTGAAAAATCAATATGTCCTTGTTTATAATATTGCATTACACCCAAAATGCCTACCGGAAACATGATCAGCGCGAGCGAAATGCCTTGAGCTTGCACCTGAGTTTTTCCTAAAAAATAGATTAATGCCGGCACGATGATTATTCCTCCGCCAATACCCACCAAACCTCCAAGCATGCCTGCAGCTGCGCCAATAATAAGTAATATTATAATTGTATTGATGTCCATTTTTTTTCGAGTTTGTGGCATTTTTTTAAAGTGATAGTTTTAGTCCAATGAAAGCTGCTGCTATTCCTGCAATTACACTCAATCCAATATACATGATGCTTTCAGTGATTTTCCCATTTTGTAATAGTTGCACGTTTTCTAAACTAAAGAATGAAAAAGTTGTAAACCCACCACAAATGCCAACCGCGAAAAATGATCGCCATTTGGCGTCCCATACTTGATTTTTAAAACCGTAACCGATGATTAAACCAATCAAAAAACTGCCAATGATGTTGATGAAAAGTGTTATCCAAAAATTCTGATTGATTTTTAAAAACTGATAAGGCAAGTATCTCAACACTGTTCCAATAAAACCTCCTATTCCAGCAAATAATAAATTTTTAATCATAAATTTTTATTTGTTTTCTTCAGAAGTGTAATTGTGTTTGAAATCTACATACCAAACTTGATTTACTCGAATCAATTTTATTTCCATTGGCTTTTTCATATAATCATTGGAATAATTTATGAATGTGGTAGAATCATTGGGCTCTTTAAGTTCATTTATTTCGTAGGTGGCTTTTTGATATTTTAGCTTCTTGTCTTCGGGCATTCTATTGTAAAAGGTTTTAAACGCATTGAACAATGAAAGATTTTCGGCATCATTAAAGATCAAGGTTTCAGCCATTTTAAAATCGCCCATCATACTCGATTCAATAAATTCCCTTCCTACATCCATTGCGGTATCCGGTCGTTTTTCTGTTTTTGAATTACAAGAAGAAATTATAAAACAAAGGATAAAAAATAAACTGTAAAGTGATTTCATTATGATTATGTGTAAA
>VFKL01000193.1 GCA_009885535.1 Chitinophagaceae bacterium
AGGATGTTGAATTTAATGGCTCCAAATCAGCTGGCGCTTATCAAGAGCAGCTCTATACTTTTTACCTTCCCTGTAAAAGGCTCGTAGATGAGATGATGAATGAATCGCTAAAAAACGCCGATTCGATCAAATTGGTAGGCTTCATTTAACTTATCGGCATACTTATCAGATTTGGTAATTTTACCTTGTTCAACAGCCTTTTTGATGCGATTAAACAATCTTTGAGATCTGTCTTTTACATCTCGTTTTCCATTAAGTGCGATATAGGATTTTAATAAGGCAACTGAAAATAGTCCTTCCTGACTATGAGCAATTTCTAAATACCGCTTTAAGTTTTTGCTGTCAATCTTGATTTCCGCCATGTCGCCCATTTTCTCATAACAAGAAATCAGTTGTTTTTGCATCATATCGACTTCCTTGGCGTAAGGGGAATCCTTTCCTATTCTGCGCTCAATAATTGCTTTTTGAAGACTGTGTAACAAGGTTAATATTTGTGCTTGGCTTTTTACTTTTCCATGCATGGCCGCGTAACGTTTGATAAACTGCACATCAGTGTCAATCAATTCCACATCTTCAGTTTCGTATTCAACTTCTTTATCCTGTTCAATTATTTTGATTAGAACCATCCCATTTTGATTAATGAATTTCCTAGCTTCATTAACACTTTCAAAACTTTCATTTGCGAATTTTTGCTCGCTTAAAATATCCCAAATAATAAACTTACTAGACGTTTTGGAAGCAGGACGAATTTCGACCTTCAAGCCTTGGTAATTCATTTGCTTAGCAGCTCTTGGCGCGGCAGCTTTGGGTGCTGCTTTTTCAGTTTTACTTGGCAAGCTTTTAGAAACGGCAGGTACAGCACTAGGATTTTTATCCAGGTATTCATTTAATTTCTGAAAAAACGCATCCACCACACGTTTGATGTTTTCGTTTGAATTGTAGGCAGCCCAATTATTTTGGGATGCACCTTCAACCAGTTTATGTCCTTTGGCAAGGGCTTCAGGTAAATTATCCCAGTTAATGCTGGCGGCTTTTGAGAAGTAGTTGTTCGTATTTAGCATGGTTTAAAAATTTATAAGTTCGAGTTCTATTTCAAGGGCTAAAGCTTCGAGCTCTAACTCACTTGTATTGAATGTTTGTGTTGTTGCAGCTGGTGCTAGGTTTGTTCGGTATTCCAATAAATAATTCAAACGTTGAAATTCTGAGGCTCTGTCTTGGGCACTTCTACCCTCAGCATTGTATTTTTGGCAGGTAGCATAGGTGCTTTCTTTACCAATTAATTTTCGAAGCCCATCGATATGGTCTTCCCAAATTTCAATAATCATTTTAGCTTTTGCGGTATTTACACCGAGAACTGCATCACGCAATAGTTGCGGAGTAACGGTATCGTGCATAGTGATAAGCTCGCTGTACTTTTGGCGAGTACGTGTGATCACGGAATCAATGTAATCATTGAATTCACGAGCTTCATTAGTGCGACCAATTACTTTGGCGCGTTTAGAGTCTCAGTCTTTGGGCTGAATACTTCGCTGGAGCTGTAAAACTACACGATCTCCATTGATATTGATTTTCATGAGAACGGGAACTTCACCGTTCTTTTTTTCTTTGGTTCTACTGATGTAAACAACCAGTGAGAAATTTGATTTTTGACTTGACGACATTTGGCACATTTTTTTATGTTATGCCCCCCTTTAATGTGATACAAATTTACGTTTCCAAAGTAGAAAATAGTCGCCTAAATCATTGTTATTCAGTCTTATTATGTCTAATAGCGTCTAACTGCTTGGTTTCTTTTTTAGCTTCAAAAAAAAGAAACCCCCTAAGAAACCAAAAGTATAGACAAACCTAGACTTTTTTAGAATTTGAAGAACATAAAAAAAGCGTGTAAAACCTTGATTTTACACGCTTTTAGACTGTTTTAGACAATCTGCTGGCGGAGAGTGAGGGATTCGAACCCCCGGACCTGTAACAGTCAACAGTTTTCAAGACTGCCGCAATCGACCACTCTGCCAACTCTCCGCGGCAAAAATAAGGGAACTAAGTTTTAATGACAAGAAATTTTTGAAGTTTTTTATTTTTAAGGTCAACTTTTTTAAGAAAGGGTGTTATTTACTAACGGGCATCTATAAACTATACAATAAATAGAGATTCAATCTAATGATTGAACCATTGTAGTGAGTGAAAAAGTACTTGAAAATAATCATCTTATCATAATCACCATTCCTCTCCTATTTATTTTACCGCAATTCCCTTTGCCTTTTATGATGTATGAGTATGAACCTAAATCCACCATTGTTCCATTAAACTTACCATCCCAACAATCCATTGAATTTGTTGTGTAAAAAACACGTCTCCCCCACCTATTAAAAACTGAAAAACTAAATTCTGTTACTTTACCCCAAAATGAAACCCCAAAACAATCATTAAGTCCATCATTATTTGGCGTAAATGAATTAGGAACTAGATATGCATTTCCAGGATCTTCAAATGAAACAAAAATAGTTATGCTGTCTTTTATAGTACATCCGTTTGAGCCTGTTGCCTTCAATTTGTATAAGGTTGTATTTGTCGGAAACGCAAGCGGATTAGTGATATGAGCGTTATTTAACCCAATTTCAGGTGTCCAATCATATTGGGTAGCTCCAGTAGCATTTATTTGTGCTAAACCCAAAACACAATTAATGTCGTTTGATTTTGTTATTGAAATCACAGGGATAGGTTTTACACTAAGGTTATAAATCCTCACTAAACTATCACATCCAGAAGCGGTAACTACAGTATCAAAATAAATACCTGCTTGATTTACTATTTGCCCCCACGGCAATGTGTAATTTTCGTTTTCACAAATTGATATATTATTGTTGATTGAAACTGGAGGTGTTACGTTTAAAAAAACATATCTTCTTAAACTATCACAACCTGAAGTAAACTGCAACGTATCTGTATATGTTCCTGAGGTACTTACCAAACCGCCCCAAGGAAGTAAAAAATCATGACCAGAACAAATTGTGTCGTATTGAGTCTGAACACGATAGGACTGTACCGTCAAATTTACCACTCGCCTTAAACTATCGCATCCCGTTGTATACCTTAATGTATCGCGATAAATACCAGTAGCATTTGCTAATACCCCCCAAGGTAGCGTATAACGGTCACCGATACATATGATTGGATTGAGTACACTTGTTGTAAATGTTTGCTCGGTTAAATTTACTGTCCTTCTTATACTATCGCAGCCGGTTGTGTAAACCAAGGTATCACGATAAATACCAGTTGTATTTACAACCGTTCCCCATGGCAAGGTGTAGGTAGAATCTGTGCAGAATGTAGCATTGATCGTTACTTCAGCGAATGTTTGTACCAATAAATTCACCGTTCTTCTGACACTATCGCAACCTGTGGTATAATACAATGTATCTCGATATGTGCCTGTTGCATTCACAACAGTTCCCCATGGCAACGTGTAGGTTTGACCAATACAAATGATTGGATTGGTTACTTGTGTTGTAAAGGGCTGCACCGTTAAATTTACAATTCGTCTCAAGCTATCGCAACCTGTTGTGTATCGTAAGGTATCTCGATAGGTACCACTCGAGTTTACAACGGTAGCCCATGGTAGCGTGTACGTATTACCGATACATATGA